>NZ_JABKBZ010000031.1:0-58752 GCF_013166635.1 Lentimicrobium sp. S6
CCATTTTACATACTTATATTCCTTTTGAAGAGCAGTTGAATGAATTGTTCACAGTGAGCCTCACAGCCACCAGTGACTCGGCTTGTGTAGCAACAGATAGCATCGTGGAGATGATCAGCTTATATTCCATGCCTATTCCGAGCTTTGAGGTATATCCTGACTCTGTGGCCATCACTGAAAAACAGGACATCATCCTGACCAATACCAGTGAGAACGCCGTATATTATGAGTGGCTCATGTCGGATACTATTCTTTGGGAGGATGTCTACGAACCACATGTATACGAGGAAATTCAAGACACGGGAAGATTTAACCTAAAGCTATATGCTCAATCTTCCGAAGGTTGTTTGGACTCTACCGATAGTTACTTTGTGGTTTATCCTGTGCTTCGCTTCTTTGTCCCAAATGCTTTCTCTCCTAATGGTAATGGGATAAACGAGTATTTTGGTCCACAAGGAAGGTATTTCGAAGACAAGAGCTATAACTTTAGAATCTTCAATCGCTGGGGTAAGCAGGTGTATGAAACCAATGACTACTACCAACCTTGGGATGGCGTAGACGAAAGCACCGGCGAAATCGCTCCGATTGGTGTTTATGCCTATGTGATAGAGCTCACTGATCTCAATGGTAAATTGGAGACCTATCGTGGGGTGGTTACCTTGATACTGTAAAGAGAAAATTCTTATTTCTCAGTATTCCAAAAGGGCAATCTCCCATATTCAGCCTCAAACTTTTCTAATAATTCTCTTTCAATAGGCTTGGGGATATCATTATCTCTGGCACCTGAGGTAACATACCACTTAATGATTAGGCATTTTATATTATCTTCTTTCATTCTAATAGGCCAAGAGATACTTCTATTTTTACCAAATTGTTTGTTATTTACGATATGGCCACCCAAGCCATCCTGACGATGAATAATCTTGCAATTAGCTCCCTCTCTACCAGAAACCCCAACATAAATCAATCTTTCAACATTAACCACATCAGCATAGATAAGATAAATCCCACTACTATTACGAGGTGCTGTGCATTCTTCATATAAATTACTTGATGATTTAAAATCAAACCTTCCTTTAACCTTATACTCTTCGAGTTTTTTGAACATATTTACTATAATTTAAATTTACTTCTTCTTTCCTTTTCGCATATGATGATTCAAACTTCCTAACCCAACGCCTTGAAATACATTACTTATTACAAAACACAGTTTTTGTTTAAGCTATTGACTCCTCACTTTCCTCAATAACGCTAATGAAGAATGGGTTATTAATGATAAAACACCTAATATTCCAAGCTAGCAAAAATCCACTAGGCCCCCAAAATACGAAACTATTAGATACAAAAAAAGCTTTGAAACAATTGTTTCAAAGCTTTATAATGTCGGGGTAGGGTGATTCGAACACCCGACCTCCTGCTCCCAAAGCAGGCGCGCTAACCGGACTACGCTATACCCCGTATAATTTTCTGGCGGAGAGAGGGGGATTCGAACCCCCGGTACAGTTCCCCGTACACATGTTTAGCAAACATGCGGTTTCAGCCACTCACCCACCTCTCCGTGGATTATTATTCAATATTTTTTAGAACTTCGATTCCTTGTGAAGGGTATCTCTCGTTTTGCGATTGCAAAAGTAGACAAAATATCGAACCCACCAAACCTTTTTGAAAAAAAATTAATTAATTTTCCATTAAAAATTGAAGGTCTTCTCCTGACTGTAATTCCCTAGCTTCTTTACCATCTTTGAATACCCTCAACCCTCGTTCTCCAAAGTGCTGTAAATGATTTCCTTTCACTCTAAAATAGCATGCTTCACGCAAACCAGCCACATACATATCAGGATTTACTGCAGTAAACTCATTTATTCTTTGTTCGCGAGTTTCTCCTCCATGACCATCAGGATGGGCATCTAAATAATGAGGATTAATCTGAAATGGAACTACATTTAAGCAATTAAATGAGATGGGCTCAATTATAGGCATATCGTTGGTAGTTTTTAAACTTGGGCAAGCAACATTCGATCCTGCACTCCACCCCATGTACGGCATTCCTTCTAGAATACGTTTCTTAATAGCTTTCATAATACCTGTTTGCTGCATCATATAAACTAAATGAAATGTATTCCCTCCACCTACTGCAACTGCTTCAGCATTCTCAACTGCCTGAACAGGATTTTCTTCTTTATGAATGGAATATAAGTCAAAACCTAATTCTGCATAAACTGCCTTTACTCGTGCTTCATAAGCATCAAAAGAAGCTTGTAATCCTTTATCAGAAAGGTTTACTCCTGCGTATGGAATAAATAATACTCTCTTTACTTCAACCTCTTTTAAAAATTCTTTAATCACAGGACGTGGCCATCCTAAATATTCTTCTCCTGCATTAGTGGAATTACTGATCAGTAATAAATTTCTGTTCATATCTATATTTTATATGTTATTTCTCATTTTTGGGTAAATCTAATATATTTTGTTCATTTGACATATCTAAAGTCTGAATATTCCGTAATTTTCGGTTTATTGCATTTGTTCTCGTACTACTTAATGTCTCCAAAGAAGTCGAGGCAGTGTTTAAATGTTTTTGGACTTTATCTAAATGCTCAGCAAAATTTCCAAACTCCTGTTTCACGGCTTTTAATACATCCCAAACCTCACTACTTCTCTTTTGCACCGCCAATGTTCTAAATCCCATATTCAAGCTACTTAGCAAGGCTGAAAGCGTGGTTGGCCCAGTTATAGTGATTTTATAATCTCTTTGCAATTTCTCAAATACACCAGCATGACGCAGTACTTCGGCATAAAGACTCTCCACAGGCAAAAACATAATGGCAAAATCTGTGGTATGGGGCGGATCGATGTATTTTGAGCTAATGTCTTTGGCAAATCCATCTATGCTTCGGAGTAAAAGTTTTTGTACTGAGTCGATTTTATCCTTATCACCCTCCTCATAGGCCTCTAAAAGCAATTGGTAGTTCTCTATTGGAAATTTAGAATCGATAGGTAACCAAACATTTTTATCGTCAGTTTTACCTGGCAATTTGATGGCAAATTCAACATGAGCTTGGCTTCCTTTTTTGGTTTGTACATTTTTCGCATATTGCTCACTGGTTAAAATCTGCTCTAGGATATTCCCCAATTGATATTCTCCCAAAACACCTCTTGTCTTTACATTAGTAAGAACTTTCTTTAAATCCCCTACTCCACTGGCAAGCGTCTGCATCTCTCCAAGGCCTTTATGCACCAGCTCCAATCTATCACTGACCAATTTAAAAGATTCACCCAACCGCTTTTCTAGAGTTGATTGTAATTTCTCATCAACAGTCTGACGCATTTTTTCCAATTGACTGCTATTGTCTTCTCGTATGGACTTTAAACTGGAATCTACATTTTCTTTCAAGCTTTTAATCTGATCCAGAGCCAACTTATTCTGATCTAATTGTTGCTGATTCAAATCACCAAACCTCACTCGCAATTCTTCATTGATATTTTTAATACCAAAGGCAAAATCTTCTCTATTTACTTTAGATTCTTTTTGCAAACGCTCCTCAAAACGTTGGAAACGATCGTTCATTAAGTCTAATAGTTGTGATTGTTTTTGATTAGTCTCCTCCATAAATTGCTTTTGAGAAAACTGTAAATCATCGTTTAGATCTTTTAATAATTTAGAAAACTGATTTAACTGTTCTTTTTGGAGGATGGTATTCTCGTTAATTCTCTTTAACAAAGAATCTTGAAACCCTATAAAACTATTGGAATTTTCTTTTCTGTTTTCAGAAAACAATTCACGAGTCTCACGAGAAGCATCAGCAAACTTTTCATGAATAGCAGACTGAAATCCAATGCTATTCGATTCTGGAGCTTTGCTCTTTTTAAAAACAAAAACGAGTAATAATATCAATAATAAAGCATTTGCAGAAATCAATAAACTCAGAATCATGTTAAATGTTTTAGGATTTCAAATTTAAGAAAAAAAAGGAAGACGAATGTAAAAAGGCGGAAGACAGAAGACAGATGACGGATGTTGGATGACAGAAGTATCACATTTAATAGTAGTATGAACATACGCTGTACTAAAAATGGTCAACCCTATTTAGGCATTCACACAGGACAAGCTTAAAACATTGAACTTTGAACCAAGTATTAAAAACCCCGACTCACCATCTCAATACAAAAAAGTCTACTACTCGTTACTTTTCACCCTTTGCTCTATGCTCTTCACTCCATCAACCTCCAGCCTTTTTAGCCTTATATCCTTGATCCATCAAAATCTTCATGATTTTATCGCGATGATCTCCTTGAATGATTATCTCACCTTCTTTGGCCGAACCTCCTACTCCACATTTGGATTTTAACAATTTGCCTAAGTCTTTTAAATCATCTTCGGAACCTATGAACCCTTTAATCACAGAAGCCGTTTTTCCTCCTCTGTGTTTCTTGTCCAACCAAACTCTTAAATCTTGTTCACTAGGCGCAATGCTTTCTTCTTCAGCTCCACCAAAATCGTATTCGTAGTCTTGATTAGTGGAATAAACCACATCTCCTGTTATATTCTTAAATTTCTTTTTCTTAGCCATAATTATACTTTTGGTAACCAGATTTTCAAATTTCTGGGATTCATTACTATCTCTACTTTTTTCCCCACCTTTAATGATTCACCATCCACATTGGCATATTCATTATCATTAGGTGAAATCTGAATCTTCTTTCCTCTGATAATTTCTATTAAATTAGATTCGTGGGCTTTTGCACTCCAAACCTTTGACAGTACTTGTGGGACCCGCACTAATTTAGGTTTCCGAATAATACAAACATCCAATAAGCCATCACAGAGACTAGCTAAAGGTGAAATCTTGGTATTATAACCAAACTGATTGGAGTTGGCAATGCTTATCATAGCAGCTTTTCTCTTGAACTTTTGTCCATCGATCAACAAATCATATTCTTGTTCCTGATATTTAAAAAACTCTTTGATACTCAAAGATGCATAACCCACAAACCCTCTATTTTTAGAATGGGCAAATTTTTCTGCTATCAAACTATCAAAGCCAACACCTGCAATACTCACAAAAAAGTGACCATTTAATTCTGCAGTATCAATCGCGCTAGTTTCAGCATTATTCATTTGTAAAATGGCTTTCTTAGTATCTAGCTCCCAATTTAGATGCCTCGCCAAACCATTACCAGAACCTTGTGGAATGATTGCTAAAGCGGCTTGGGTCCCAGCTATTTCTTTAGCAATTTCATTTATGGTTCCATCCCCTCCTACCGCAACTATTACATCAAATTTGTCATGATATTTCCTTGCTATTTTGGCTCCATGACCTATATATTCAGTATATTTAATATCAAAATCAAAATAGTTTCCATCCAAATAAACAGGAATAAGATCAGCTATTTTCGACTTATCTCGTCCACCACTTATAGGGTTAATAATAAATAATACTCTCCGTTTATTCATGATTTTTAATTCTGATTTGGTTCTGAATCATTCGATTATTATATTGCTGTTGGAATGCCTTCTCAAAAGTGACCAAATCATTAATATCTCTCTTATTCAATACATTATTTTTCAACAAACTATCTTTACGATATTCATATAATGATTTTGGATTTCCATCCTCCATCTGCAATAAATATTCCTCATCCATCATCTGAAGATTTCCATTAAAATAATTCACCGCGAATATTCTAGAGGAGCCTTCAAAGATAGAATTACCGAAAGCAATAATACTATCCTGCATTCCTAAATAATGTAATATAGAAGGATAAATATCAGTTTGTTGGACGAGTTTCTTTTTAGAACGACGAGTCATTAAAGTATCTCCAGGAGCAAAAAATGCGATAGGAATACTAAATTGACCCAAACTATTTTGGTATGCCGCCTCTGCCCCTTCGCTGGTATGATCGGCAGTAATCACAAACAAAGTATTTTGATACCAATCTTTGGTTTTAGCAGATGTAAAAAACTGCTTCAAAGCAAAATCACTATAAGCAATGGCTTGTTGAATTTGCAGTTTTCCCTTGGGGAATTTACCTGTATACTCAGCCGGAATTTGATAAGGATGATGGGAAGACAAAGTAAACAAGGCCGCTAAAAAAGGTTCTTTAAATTCAGTCAATTCTTCAGTAAAATATTGCAGATACTTTTCATCCCAAATTCCCCAATGCCCATCATAATCCTCTGGATTTGGATACTCGTTCTTCCCATAATACTCTTGAAATCCAGCGGCACTAGCATAGGCATCAAAGCTCATGGTTCCATTATTTCCTCCATGAAAAAAAGCAGTTTGATAGTTATAATGATTCAGACTATGAGCTAAACCTTCAATCTGATTTCCTGCATAAGGACTGTTTAAGAACGACTCGTCCGACAAAGTAGGTAAAGCAGATAAAATGGCTGGTATTCCTTCGATACTTCTCTTTCCATTGGCAATTCCCGAAAACACCAAACTATGCTCGAACAAACTATCCAGAAATGGGGTAAAACTTTTCTGATGACTCAAATAACCAATATGTTCAGAGGAGAAGCTCTCTAAAATTAAAACCACCACATTCTTGATAGGCTCAGGAACCGAATCTAGAGGAGGATATGATTGAACAGGTTGGTAGTTTTTTTCTAATTCGACTTCCGTAAAATCACTTTTTAATTCCAAACCCGTTTGTCCTACCGATTTAATGATAGTAAAAGGAGTATTTAAGACAACAGGAGAAAGACGAGCAGGTGCGTGTAAACTGGCATCTACTATATTTATGGGTTTCAATTGAAAACCGCCTCTAATTCCAATAATTACAATCCCCATCGAGACTATAAAAATCACTGTCTGCAATATAAAAGTCTTGATACTCCATGGATTTCTATTGACTTTAACACGCACTCCATTAAAAGAGAACACCAAGAAAACCAAAAGTACTATCGCCATTAAAAAAGCATACCAGAAATCTACTAAAAAACGAGGTGCCACTTCCCAAAATGTCTCCATAGAGGACAAATAGGAAAATATATCAAAGGTCATCCTTTTTAAAGTGAATCGATAATAAATAGCATCGGACAAATTCAAAAAGATGGCCAAGGTTAAGGCTATTAAGGTAGGCACCTTTATAATAGCCTGAAATACTTTAGCGCTCCTAAAGGGCATTGGAATGGTATTTCCAATAATAAACAAGGCGCTCAGCATAAACAACACACTCAAATCGAAACGTAAGCCTACAAAAATTGCCCATGCAATATCGCTAGTAGTAAATCCAGAAAACAGTTGGAAATTGAAAACATACAAGCTCACTCTCGAAAGAACTAACACCAATAATATCATCAACAACCGCTTTAGAAAAGCGATATAATGACTTCTAATATGTGGATATGATCCTAAGAGAGCTTTCATAAAAAGCTACAAATGTAAAGAAACACTTTGGGAATTAAACCTCTGTGATGTTATTTCTGATGGCAAATTTTACCAGATCGACTGTTGTACGAAGATTAATTTTGCGCATAATATTATTCTTATGACTTTCCACTGTCCGAATGCTAATAAAAAGTTTATCGGCAATCTCACTATTGGTATAGCTTTCAGAGAATAACTTCAACACTTCCAGCTCGCGCTCAGATAATACATTCAGCTGCTTGTCCAACGGACTCTCACTATCACTGGCTTTCCTTAAATAAGAATTCAATAGAATATTGGTGATGGATTTACCATAATAATCGTATCCACTGCGCAAGGTATATATAGCCTCCACTAATTCCGCTCGCGTAGTGTCTTTTGTTAAAAACCCTTTAGCACCGGCTTTTATAGACTTCAAAATAAAAGACTCACGAGTGTTTAACGACAAGACCAACAACCGTGCTTTTGAATAATCATTAGCAATTTTCTTAATCTCAGCTACATCATCCGCATTCGACAAATAAGAATGATAAAGTATGATATTGGGCTGAGACAAACGCACCCTTCGGGTGAGTTCTTCAGCAGTATTATAGAAATCAGTTATTTCAATATCGTTGACATCCGAGAGTAAAGATCTAATGCCTTCACAAATTATTTTATTACTATCCTTGATAACTACTCTAATCAAAACTTTATTTTTTAATATTCGGGGCAAATATAAAGAATATTTCACATAGAATTCATAAATTCGTTATCTCATAAACAGAACTTAAAAAGCTATGTCAGATAAACTATCACATAACGATATAAAATTCCCAAAAGAAAGTAAATCACTCAAGCATTTAAAAGAGCTATCTTGTATCAATCAGATAGTTGGTGTACTCAAGGAGAACAAGTCTTTGGCAGAGTCTTTAAAAGAAATCGTGACCCTCCTACCTCAGTTCTGGCAGTATGCTGATTACACTGTTGCACGCATTCATTTCGATGGAGAGAATTATAAAAGTCCAAAATTCAATTTTTCTCCTTGGAAACTGCAAAAAAGATTCTCTACCATAAAAGGTAAGCTGGGTTATGTGGAAGTATATTATACAGCTGAATTTATGGAAGCTGACCAAGGGCCATTCTGTACTGAAGAGACAAATCTTTTAAGTATTATCACCTCAAAAATCACAGGATTTCTAAATAGCCTCGAAGCCAAGTCTAAGAAACCTGACAATGAACATGAGTTTATTTCCTTTCATAGGGAAGAAAACCCTAAAGAAAAAAAGTTAGTCACAAGAAAGCTGCTACAGCGATTTATCAATAAGAATAATTATGCCCGTGATATCTATCATGATCTCATGCCTTATAAGGTTAAAGAAATTCTTTTAGTCGCCAATCTTTACGATGCTTACAGTATAGAAAAAGAAGGCCGATTTAGTGAATATGTATTGGGGGAATACAGTACATTAAACCTGACAAGTATACCAAGAATCACTGGAGTTTCCTCGGCAGAAGACGCCATGGAAGAACTTCAGAAAAAAAATTACGATTTGGTGATCATCATGATGGGAACTGATAAATTTGGTCCTGTCAAACTCAGTGAAGACATTAAAGACATCTTTTCTTTTATGCCAGTCTTCCTACTGCTGCATAATAATAGAGATGCTGCATATTTTAAAGGTGATTTCCCCAAATCATTCGATAGTGTATTTGTCTGGAATGGAGAATCGCAGGTGTTTTTTGCCATGATAAAAATGGTAGAAGATAAAGTTAACCTTCAGAACGATACCCAAAAAGGGATGGCTCGTGTAATTCTTTTAGTAGAAGACACCCCCAAATATTATAGCCGTTATCTGCCTATGCTCTATAACATTGTTATGGAACAAACCCGACGAATTATTGAAGACGTAAGTACAGATGAACTCTATAAAGTTTTAAGATTGAGAGCAAGACCTAAAATTATTCATACCGACAATTACGAGGAAGCCATCGAGATCTTTAATAATTATAAAGATTATATGTTATGCCTCATCACCGATGTGAAGTTTTACAAAAATGCTGAGTTAGATGATCGTGCAGGAGTTAAGTTGGTGAAATACGTTAGAAAACATATTGAAGATTTACCTACAATCATTCAATCTTCTCAAAAGGAAAATATGAGTGAAGCCTATTTGCTTCAGGCGAGCTTTATTGATAAAAATTCTGATAGCCTTCTTATTGATTTCAAAAATTTCATCACTCACTATTTAGGTTTCGGTGATTTTATCTTCCGAGATATGAATGGTCGTAAACTAGCAGTAGCTAAGTCTTTACGCGATTTTGAGCAACATCTAAAAACAATCCCAGATGAAAGTATTCTCTACCATGCTACCAAAAATCACTTTAGTCTTTGGTTAATGGCTCGAGGCGAGATTCAAATTGCAAGAATCATCAATCCTTCAAAAGTCAATGATTTTAAAGACAGCAAACAACTTCGTAAATATTTAGTAGAGGTGATGCAGCGTTTCAGAAATGAACAAAACAGGGGTAAAATCATTCCCTACAAAACCAACCAAATAGGAAATGCAAAAAACATCATCAAACTTACCGACGGTTCTTTGGGAGGAAAAGGGCGTGGTTTAGCCTTCTTAAACAGCCTCATCCATAATTTCGATTTTAGCCAGATTCTTGATGAGATTAACATCTGTAATCCTGTTACTTATTTGGTAGGCACTGATGAATATGAATTATTTTTGGAGAATAACAACCTTCATTCGAAACTAAAATTAGTACAAGACTATGAGGTTATCAAGAAAATCTTTATCAATGGAAAACTATCCTCCAAATTAGTTATTAAACTAAAAGAAATTTTGAAGGAAACTAAGAAACCTCTAGCTATCCGCTCTAGTGGTCTTTTTGAGGATTCCTTAATGCAGCCATTTGCAGGAATATTTGACACTTTCCTGTTACCCAATAACCATAGTAATGATGAAATCAGACTTAAACAAGTAACTGATGCTATTAAACTGGTCTATGCATCAGTATACTCTGATATTGCAAGAGGATATGTGGAGGCTGTAAACTATCGTATTGAAGAAGAAAAGATGGCCATCGTTATACAAGAGGTAGTCGGAAACCAATATGATGATAAATTCTATCCTCATTTTAGTGGAGTAGCTCAAAGCTATAATTATTATCCCATTGCCCATATGAAACCAGAGGAGGGCTTCGCAAACATTGCCGTTGGATTGGGGAAATATGTAGTCGATGGTGAGAAATCCTATCGCTTTTCACCCAGGTATCCCGATTTAGAAAATTATTCTTCAAAAGATTTGTTCAAAAACTCTCAGACTAGTTTCTATGCTGTGAACATGAAAGAAAGAGAACTCGATTTAATGATAAGCGATGATGAGGGTTTAATCAAATTAGACATTAGCGAATCGGAAAAGCACGGAACTTTAAAACACATGGCCAGTGTTTTCGATCAAGATAATAATAGAGTGGTACCTGGAATATTCAAACCTGGACCGAGAATTATCAACTTCGCCAATATTTTGAAATATAATTACATCCCTCTTTCTCGAGCTTTAGAGGTTATCTTACAAGTTGGGCAAGAAGCCATTGGCAGCCCTGTTGAGATTGAATTTGCAGTAGATTTAAACAGAGATTCGGATTATAAAACCAGCTTATACATCCTACAAATAAAGCCTCTTACTGGAAATGCTGATGACTATAATATTAATATGGATGAGGAAGACCTTGATAAAATGCTCCTCTACACCGAAAATGGCTTAGGAAACGGAATGATAGACCATATCACCGATTTTATATACGTAGACTTGGAAACTTTTGATAAATCTGAAACTATTAAAATGACCAAGGAAATAGAAGCTCTAAATGCTAAAATGATGAAGCTGGATAAACAATATGTTCTCATCGGTCCAGGCCGCTGGGGTACTCGCGACCCTTGGATTGGAATCCCTGTTAGCTGGCCACAAATATGCAATGCAAAAATAATTGTGGAAACTAGTTTAGCCAACTTCCCATTGGATGGCTCCTCGGGATCGCATTTCTTTCACAATGTTACCTCAGCAGATGTAGGATATTTAAGTGTTCAACAAGAACTCTCCTCAAATAAAATCAATTGGGAAATCCTTGATAAACAAAAGGTAGTTGAAAGAACAAAATACTTTAAACATATTGAATTTAAAAACCCAGTAACCATTAAAATGGATGGCAAAAAGCGAATCTCCATCATGCACTATAACGATTAAAAACATAAAGATTTCATAATCCTATACCCTCTTTCAATGATTGTATAGACAAATTATTATTGTTTCCTTACTTTTGCAGCAAAATATATTTATGAAGACTAAGACTTATTTTCTGGTTATCATTTTAAGTTTGATGATGAACTCAGCCTTTGCACAAAAAAATGGCCAGGCGAATTCCTATTATGAGAAAATAACAGAAGCCATATCCTCATTAAATTCAGCCGATGATTACCAATCCTACCTGGAAGCAGGGCAACAATTTCAAAATATTGCCGAGGAAGAAAAAAGCAAATGGGTTCCTTTTTATCATGCTGGATATGCCTACATTCAAGCTGCATTAAAATTACCTGCAGCCAAGAAAACATTAATACTTTTAGATTCCGCACAAAGGATGGTAGATAAAACTATTGAATTTGGTGGTCTTGGCAATAGTAAAATTATTTGTTTGCGTGGTTATTTATATTATGCACAACAATTTAGAACGCCAAATAACAATACGAATATTATTGCCCGAAAAGCGACTCAAGAATTAGATAGGGCCAGATTTCTTGACGACTCTAATCCACGTCCCTATTATGTAATTGGATTGGTTCTTGACCAATTGGATCCAAGAATAGGAGGCAATAAAAAAAGTGCATGCAAGCATTTTCAAAATGCTGATGAAAGATTTAAAAATTTCACACCGAGAAGTGAACTTTCTCCAAATTGGGGGGCGCAAGATAATGCAGCGCACCTATTAAAATGTAATCAAAAATAATGGCACAAGCACTACTCACCGTTGAGAACCTCAGCAAATCATATAGCGATAAACTCCTATTCCAAGATTTAAATTTCAGCATATTAGAAGGCCAAAAAATAGCACTCGTAGCTCATAATGGGGTTGGTAAATCTACTTTACTCAATATTTTATCAGGTGCAGATATTCCAGACGATGGAAACCTTACTATAAGAGAAAGTTTAAAAATCGCCTATCTTAGACAAGACCCTAAGCTCGACAAAAATCTGACTGTTGAAGAAGTACTATTTCATTTAGATAACCTTTATGTGAAAATCATTAACGATTATCACCTACAATTGAAATCTTATGAAAAAGATCCTTCTCCGCAAAATCAAAAAAAGCTCGATGAAGCCATAATCATGATGGATCAGAAGCAAGCTTGGGATTACGATAGTAGAATGACAGAGGTTTTAGAGAAGTTTGAGATAAAAAATCTAAAACAACCCATTTCTGAGTTATCAGGGGGCCAAATAAAGAAAGTTGCTTTAGCCTCTGTTATTATCGATGAAGCCGATTTAATCATACTCGACGAACCCACCAATCACCTCGATATCAAAACTATTGAGTGGCTTGAGGAGCATATCAGCAAAAGCAAACTTAGTCTACTCATTGTAACTCACGATAGATATTTCTTAGACGAAGTTTGCGATATCATTATTGAGATCGATCAACAAAGAAGCTTTACTTACCAGGGCAATTATTCCTATTTCCTTCAAAAGAAGGCAGAACGAGAAGCTTTAGATGTGATGGAAATAGAAAAGGCCAAAAACCTATATCGAAAAGAGCTCGATTGGATGCGCAGACAACCTAAAGCCCGAACTACTAAAAGCAAAGCTCGCATAGACTCCTTTTACGATATAGAGAAAATAGCTAAGAAAAGAATAGAAGAAAAAAAGATTGAATTTAAAGTTAAGATGAGTCGTCAGGGTCGAAAGATTTTGGAAGCAAAAAACTTATCAAAAAGTTTTGGTGAACTGAAAATCACAGATAAGTTTGAATATATCTTCAAGCGTGGAGAAAGAATTGGATTGGTCGGACCTAATGGAACCGGAAAATCGACATTCCTTAACCTCCTCACAGGGGATTTAAAAGCAGATTCTGGGGAGGTTATTATTGGAGAAACCACTAAATTCGGATATTACACCCAAAAAGGATTAACTCAAAAAGAAGATTTACGAGTTATAGAGATAGTAAAAGAAATAGCAGAGTCTGTAGATATGGGTGGTAGCACCATCGGCGCAGCTCAATTCCTATTTCACTTTGGTTTTTCCTATTCTTTACAACAAAGCTATTATAGACTTTTGAGTGGAGGAGAAAGAAGGAAACTCTATCTTATCCTCACATTGATGAGTAATCCAAACTTTCTTATTTTAGATGAGCCGACTAATGATTTAGATATTTTCACGCTCGGCAAACTCGAAGAATTCTTAATCGACTTCCCAGGTTGTGTAATTATTGTAAGCCATGATAGATACTTCTTAGATAAACTCTGCGACCACCTCTTTATCTTTAAAGGCCAAGGTGACATTAAAGACTTTGGAGGTAATTATTCTGATTTCAGAGAATTGGAAGAACTAAAAATTCTTCAAGAAAAGAAAAAGAAAAAATCCGAAAAGCCGGTTGTTCAGCAGAAAAAAGCCAGTTCGGTTAAAGTCAGCTATAAAGACAAAAAAGAATTTGAAAAACTTGAAGATGAAATGCCATTGGTTGAAGAAGAAAAAACCAAATTAATAGAAGCACTCAATTCTGGCACCTTAAGTCCTGAGGAAATGAACGAGACCAGCAAAAAATACCAAGAAGTGGATGAAAAACTCGACGAAATGGAACTTCGCTGGCTGGAGCTCAGTGAGATCATTAACGAATAAAATAAGAAATGGCAGAATGTGACCATGTGTGAATGGTAGAATGTTCAATCATTTTCTCATATAAGCATTAATTCATAAAAGCATTGAAGCATCGAGCTATTGAATCAGGGCAAACTTTGTTCTACTTTTCCTTTGTACTTGTCTTATAATTTATCTAGAAACCTGTAAATAGCACTGATTTCTAGCGTAGCACCCTGATACCTGTGTAGATAATCTATCGTTTTGAGTTTGCTTAAAGGAAATGCTAATCGAGAGATTACCAAATGTCTGAATAAAACATCATCTATTTGGTTTAAGCCGATGAACTCAAATATTTTCCCAAAAATTAACTCTGGACCTATTGTTTGAATATTTGAATTATTCAAGGAGCTAAAAGCACTTCTTATTAACTCATCAGGTTTCGACTCGAACAATACTAATTGGCCTTGGTGTCCTAGTGTTTGTATTTCTTGTTTTGCTTCCTGTTCAAGTTTCTCAATATCGTGCTGCATAGTGGCGCAACCTATTGTCTTAATCACTTTATAATGACCTTTTGACTTGTTAATAATCTGAATACTAATGCTTCCAGATGTATTTTTCTTTCTCCGAATAAACATAAATTATCTTTGGGACACCCAAATACAAAATAAATGTATTGAATATCAAATAGTTTAGTGGGTGTCCCGAAAAAGTGACGAAAACAAGACATTGTTAGAAATTGCTTTCGGGTGTCCCATTGACGAAAACAAGAAGAAGAAGCTTGTGATATACTAAAAAAAAGCCTCAGAACAAATGTTCTGAGGCTTTCAATCTTATATTTGTTGGAGATATACTGACGAATTTATTTTCGATAAATTGTCAGCATAGACGATTGTAAAATTTTAATCTCGATTAAAATTACAATTCGTATTAGCCTCCAAAGTCATCAAAGGCAATGTTCTCTGGAGGAACTCCCATATCGTCAAGCATCTTAAATACCGCTTGATTCATCATTGGAGGACCACAAAGATAATATTCGATTTCTTCTGGCTCTTCGTGCTTCATTAGATATTCATCTTGAATTACCTGATGAATAAATCCAGTATAACCAGTCCAATTGTCTTCTTTCATAGGTTCTGAAAGGGCAATATGGAATTTGAAGTTTGGAAAGTCTTTTTCAATAGCTTCAAACTGATCTACATAGAACAATTCGCGTGCAGAACGACCACCATACCAGAAAGTAGCCTTACGCCCCGTTTTCTTGGTGTGGAATAAGTCGAAGATATGAGAACGCATCGGAGCCATACCAGCACCACCACCAATAAACATCATTTCTTTCTCAGTAGGTTTGATGAAGAACTCACCATAAGGTCCTGAAACCATAACCTTATCACCTGGTTTACGAGAGAAAATGAAAGAAGAACAAATACCTGGATTCACATTCATGAAACCATTAGTTTTTCTATCGAACGGAGGAGTTGCAATACGAATATTCAGCATCACGATGTTTCCTTCGGCAGGGTGGTTAGCCATAGAGTAAGCACGATAAATTGGCTCTGGATTCTTCATTTGAAGATCCCACATCTTAAATTTATCCCAATCTTCTCTATATTCTTCACCAATTTCCATACCCTTGAAGTCAACGGTAATTTTTGGTACATCAATTTGGATATATCCACCTGAGCGGAAGTCCATCACTTCACCTTCTGGCATTCTAACCACAAATTCCTTAATAAAGGTAGCCACACTGTCGTTGGAAACCACAGTACATTCCCATTTCTTAATACCGAAAACTTCGGCAGGAATTTCCACTTCCATATCTTCTCTAACTTTCACCTGGCAAGCCAAACGATAATTAGCCATCTGCTCTTTACGAGAGAAAAATGGAGCTTCAGTTGGAAGTAGTGTACCTCCTCCAGATTCTACTTTACACTCACACATACCGCAAGTTCCACCTCCACCACATGCGGAAGGAAGGAATATTTTCTCAGCAGACATGGTACTTAATAAAGTTGATCCAGGAGAAGTAATCATTTCTTTTTCTCCGTTAATCGTTATTTTTACATCTCCCTGAGGAGTCAATTTTTTCTTGGCAAAAAGTAGCACCATCACCAGTAAAAGAATAATGGTTAAAAACACCACTATACTGCTGATTACTACTGTACCTAATCCTATAGTTAATAACATAGCTTCTAGTTTTTTGGTTTATAATTTAATACCAAGGAAGCTCATGAAAGCAATTCCCATTAGTCCTGTGATAATAAAAGTAATACCAATTCCCTTTAATGGTCCGGGAACATTAGAATACTTAATTTTTTCTCGAATGGCTGCAATACCAACAATAGCGAGGAACCAACCAATACCAGAACCCAATGCAAATGATGTAGCTTGAGCCAATGATTGATACTCTCTTTCTTGCATAAACAATGAACCACCTAAGATGGCACAGTTTACAGCAATTAATGGTAAGAAGATACCCAATGAAGCATATAATGCTGGAGAAAATTTCTCAACAATCATTTCCACTAATTGTACCATGGATGCAATAACAGCAATGAACATGATAAAACTAAGGAAACTCAAATCAACATCAATAAATTCGCTATCTAACCACACTAATGCGCCTGGCTTTAATAGGAATTCATTCATTAAATATCCAATAGGCACGGTAATTCCTAACACGAAGATAACTGCTAAACCCAGTCCAACAGAAGTCTTCACTGTTTTAGAAACCGCAATATAAGAACACATGCCTAAGAAATAGGCAAATACCATATTATCTATAAATATGGATTTTACAAATATGTTTAATAATTCTTGCATTTCTTTTTCTTTAGAGGTTTAACAATTAGTCTTTGATTAATTCAGGATTTCTGCTTCTTTGTACCCAAATAATAATTCCAGTTGCTATTAAAGCCATTGGAGGAAGAATCATCAATCCATTATTAACATAACCTATATCGTATAATCCTATGGTTTCGAACACATTCCATCCTAAGATAGTTCCAGAACCAAATAACTCTCTAAAGAAAGCAATAATGATGAGGATTAAACCATAACCAATGGAATTACCAACGCCGTCTAAGAAAGAAGGCCAAGGTTTATTCGCCATAGAGAATGCTTCGAAACGTCCCATAATAATACAGTTGGTAATAATTAAACCCACAAACACTGAAAGCTGCTTGCTCACTTCATAAGCGAAAGCTTTTAATACTTGGTCAACTAAAATTACCAATGCCGCAATTACCACTAATTGGACGATAATACGAATTCTTTGAGGAATGGTATTTCTCAATAAAGAGATCACCACATTTCCTATCCCCAATACAAATAATACAGAAATTGACATCACAATAGCTGGTTCCAGTTTTGCTGTAACCGCTAATGCAGAGCAGATTCCCAATACTTGTACTGTAATAGGATTGTCTTTGCCTATTGCATTTGAAATCAGCTTTCTGTTTTTAGCAGAAAACAATGATTCTTTTTCTTGTACTTGATCGCTCATTATTTCTGATTTTTAATATATGGAACATAGTTTTTCAGACAGTCTTTCATCATGTCGTCAACACCAACAGAGGTGATAGTACCACCTGAGATAGCATCTACAGCATGATTTTGCATATTAGCAGGAAGTGTTTGAGCTCCACCTTTTTGAATAGTCACGGAAACAAATTCTCCGCTCTTATTAAAAATAGATTTGCCTACAAACTGTGATTCGAAGATTGGCGTGCTAATTTCAGCACCTAAACCAGGAGTTTCACCTTTATGATCGAAAATCACACCTACGACTGTGTTAAAGTCATCTTCAAGAGCAATATTTCCCCAAACAGGGCCCCAAAGTCCTTTTCCTAACATAGGAATGACATAAAAGGTTTTGCCTTGATTTTTTAAAACATATAGAGGTGATATAAATGCCTCACCTTGGCTTTGTTTAAATTGCTCTGCTTTAATGTTTACATCAAAAGCACGAGCATCGCCACTAAGTTTTCCATTTTCAAATGTTCCAACTATTTCCCCCTTAGCATCAACTACTAATTCTTGTGTGACGTATTTACTATACAGTTCTTCTGCATTTTCCGGAGTCGATTCAATATTAACAGAAGCTAATATCGAAGACATCTTCTCATTTTTAATATTCTGTTGCTGCATAGGCTTCAAAAGCGTTGCAGCCGTGGATAAAATTGCCGCAACAATCACAACCATTACTACAGAATAAATAAAAATGTATGAGTTACTATTACTATTCATTTCTAATTAATTTTAATGATTATTACGCAGCTATTTTTTTCATTCTATTCAATCTTCTCTTGATGTTTCCAGCTACCACATAATGATCGATTAGAGGAGCAAAAACATTCAATAAAAGAATCGCCAACATCATTCCTTCTGGATAAGCAGGATTCACCACACGAATCAATACCGCCATGAGTCCAATTAGGAAACCATAGATATATTTACCTCTGTTGGTTTGAGCAGCAGAGACTGGGTCGGTAGCCATAAATACAGCACCAAAAGCAAATCCACCAATCAATAGGTGCATGTGAGCAGGAAGTGTCATATAGGCATTAGCTCCAATTAAATTGAAAACCAATCCCATTAAATAACCACCAGCAAATACACTAAACATGACTCTCCAACTGGCAATACCAGTGAATAATAAAATAACAGCACCAATTAAAATAGCCAGTGTACTAGTTTCACCAACAGAACCTGGAATGGTTCCTATAAAAGATTCCATAACAGATGGTAATTCAGGTAATTTATCTGTTGCAGTAAGAAGATGTCCTAGAGGAGTAGCTCCTGTAGTACCATCTACTTGTTCAGCTATCCAAACTTTGTCACCACTCATTTGAGAAGGATAAGCAAAGAAGAGGAAAGCACGAGCTAGAAGAGCAGGGTTGACGATATTCATACCCGTTCCACCAAATACTTCCTTACCAATGATAACGGCAAAAATAGTTGCCAATCCTACCATCCATAAAGGAGTAGATACAGGAATAATTAAAGGGATTAGGAAACCTGAAACTAGGTAACCTTCGTTCACCTCATGTCCTCTCATTTGAGCGAAGATAAATTCCACACCCAAACCTACTACATAAGAAACGATTACCAATGGCAATACTTTCAAGAAACCATAGAAAAAGGTTTCCATAAATGTAGCAGTCTCGTTAATATTTAGAAAATGCTGATAACCCACATTCCACATACCAAACAACAAAGCTGGCATTGCTGCGATTACCACCAAAAACATAGTTCTCTTTAAATCCACACCGTCGCGAATGTGACTTCCTTTTTTGGTCACATGTCCCGGAACAAAAAGAAAGGTATCAAAAGCATCAAAAGTTGAATGCAGATACTGATACTTTCCTCCCTTTTGAAAATTCGGGCGGACTTTATCCATAAATTTTTGTAAAGCCTTCATTTATTTTTTGATTTTTTGATTAACTCATTTCTTTTCTTAAAAACTCAAGACCGTCGTGAATAATGGACTGGATTTCAATCTTAGAAGTGCTGATAAATTCCAATAATGCGAAATCCTCTGCTTCTACTTCATAAATCCCTAATTGTTCCATCATGTCAATATCTTCAGCCATCACCGCTTTGATCAATTGCATTGGATAAATATCGAAAGGGAATACCTCTTCGAACTTTCCTGTCACCACAAAAGCACGTTCACCACCTTTCATATTAGTATCTAGTTTATATTTTTTATTCGGCGTTAACCAAGAAAACATAGACTTATAATAACTAAACTGATCGGTATTTGGCATAATCCAGCCTAGGAATCGCTGATCCGTTCCCTCTGGTAGAACTGTTATTTGATGATCGTAAGCCCCAAGGAAACCTGTAAGTTCCACTTGACTACCAGTTAACGGATTACCACTAACAAAGCGCTTTTCAACATCACTTATATTATCCTGCAGAATATCGTGTAAACAAACTCCCGAAGAAGTTTTGATATAACGAGGTTTTAAAACTTCAGAACCGGTAATAGCGATAATTTTCTCGCTACATACTTTTCCTGTTAAGAATAACTGACCAATGTTTATTACATCCTGAGGATTCACTACCCAAACTACTTCTCCTTTATTGATAGGATTGAGAGCCGCAATTTGTGGACCAACCATTCCAGATGGATACTTTCCCTTAAACTCGTTTACTTGAACATTTTTACTATTCAAGAGCACTTTAGTTTTAGTAAGATCTGAGTGGATATTCACATTTACTTTTCCTTCAGTTAGTTTAGTTAAAGCATCTAAACCAGCTTGGAAAGCCTCCCCTTTTCCATGAAGAATAAAATCGTAATCAGGTCCTAGTGGTGCATTATCAAAACCAGAAATAAAAATAGCCTTTGGTTGGGCCTCTGGATTGGCAATAACAGAATATGGTCTTTGTTTTATCATTGACCATAAACCACTCTTTAATAATTTTTCGGTAACTGACTCTTTGTTTAATTTGGTAGGATCTGCTACTCCAAAATCTAATGATTCGCTTTTTGAATCTGCTGTAATGATAATCTCCAACAGTTTTCTCTTCGCTCCTCTTTTGATTTCAGATACTTCTCCACTTACTGGTGAAGTAAAAACTATATTGTCTCGATATTTATCGAAAAATATCGGTGTACCTGCTTTAACCTTGTCTCCTTCTTTTACTAAAAGTTTAGGAAAAACTCCTGTAAAATCAGTAGGTTTAAGCGCAATTCGTTTTGCTAGAACTTCGGTTATAGTTTTTTCAGCCTCACCAACCAGTTTAATATCAAGCCCCTTTTTAATCGTTGTAATTGTTGACATAAATATATGATTGACTGAAATTGTTAATTTCTAAACAGTATTTTTATTATTGTGCAAAAATAAACAATCAATTTATTTTTACGAGATATATTTTCAATTTGTTGTTAATCTAAATTATTGCGCCTGTAGAGTATTTATCTACTTCATTTATAGCACTAAAATACTTAATTATCTTGAAAAACCATAAAAAAATCGCTCCTTATAATTCTCTGAATTCATGCCACTTAAAAACATATTTAGATTTTTATATATGAATAAACTCGCATATGTTTCCCTATTTTGCAATAAATACAATATTACGCTGTTTTTTAATTAACAGAAAAATTTTTGGAGCTAAAACATCATAGAATAAACTGATATAAATCAGGTTTTGTCGTGTTTTGTTATAAAAATGCAAAATTGTCATTTTTTTTAAAAGCTGTTTTTCAGTTTAAATTTGTTATTACTTTAGCATAATTATTGCTTACTTGTAAACCAAAGATCAAAATTATAAATCACCCTTTATGAAACTCAAAAGCATAACTCTTTTTTTATTAGCCAATTTACTAATAAACATGGCTTTAATTGCTCAAAAGCCCTATTGGGACGAGTACTTTTCCGACAATATCGAGACTGTCCAATTGACTCCTCCCGGTGAACCTTTAGGCGATCCTTTTTTAGTATTAAACGATAAGAATAGTAAATTACACCTGAGCTTCGATATGTTTGGGACAGAATATCAATCATTGGAGTATACATTAATCCATTGCGATGCCGATTGGTTTGCATCTGATTTATTACCAAATGAATACCTTGATGGATATACAGAAGCTTATATTAATGACTATGAATACTCAATCAATACCAAACAACCTTATATCCACTATAAAGCAAACCTGCCCAAGAGCGATATGATGATCACCAAATCTGGAAATTACATTTTAAAAGTGTACCCTGAGGACGAGGATGACAAACCTTTATTTATTAAAAGATTTATGGTAATAGATTCTAGAGCTACCGTTGGAGGAAAAGTAAACAGGACAAGTGATCCAAGTATTAGGAAAACACATCAGGAAGTCGATTTCCAAGTTAATATCACTTATCTAGGAAGCCAGTTTCCATCTAAAGAATTAAGAGTATTTGTTCGTCAGAACCAAAGATGGGACAATATAAAAAAGGATCTTCAACCATTGAGTATTAGCAATGGTGTTATGGACTTTGACTTGGATAAAGAAAATGTATTCCCTGGATTAAATACATTTAGATATTTCGATTTCAGTAGCCAAAGATATAATTCAGAATATTTAGATAGAATCGATGTTAGTGGTGCTATTGATGAAGTTTATCTTCTTCCTTCACAGATAAGAAGAGGTCAAGAGTATGTTGGGGATCCAGATTTCCATGGCGTATATTTTATTGAAACAAAAGATTGGGCCAACTCAAGAGTAGAAGCAGAATATAGCGATGTCCACTTCTCTATGGCTTATAATGTGCCTTTATTAGATGGTGAAGTTTACGTTCTCGGCGAACTGACCAATTGGAATATAACACCCTATAATAAAATGACTTATAACTACGAAAAGAAAGCATACGAAACCACTCTGTTTTTAAAACAAGGTTACTATAGTTATATGTATGCTTTTCTTCCAACGGATGCTAAAACTGCAGATGTTGCATTCTTTGAGGGTAGCCATTATCAAACACAAAACTTCTATTATGTCTTTATTTACTTCCGAGCTCCTGGCACCACATACGATCAATTAGTAGGTATGACTTTATTTAGAGATTACTCTATATAAGCAACTCTTTCATAACAAAAAACGATAATGCCAAATCATCTTAAGGGGATTATTTTCGCCTCTATTACTGCTTTTTTCTGGGGATTTTTAGCCATTGCACTCAAAGTAGCTACCGATTCGTTCAATGTAACCAATTTGGTATGGTTTAGGTTTACCTTTGCCTTTATGGTGATGTTAGGATATTTTGCTATTAAAGATCCCCAAAAACTCAAAATACTCATCCATCCGCCTTTGCTAGCCCTACTTGCAGCTTTAGGATTAGCACTGAATTATTATGGATTTACTAGTGGAATAAATCATACCTCCCCCAGCACAGCCCAAATAGTTATTCAACTGGGACCAATCTCATTAGGTTTAGTCGGTTATCTTTTCTTTAAAGAGAAGATTGGAAAGACGCAAATAATGGGATTTGGAGTTGCATTTATAGGATTAGCTTTTTTCTATTACAATCAAGTTTCAAAAATTATAGACAGCGAAATCAATGTCTTTAATATGGGATTTATATGGATAGTTATTGCTGCTTTAGCTTGGCTTACCTATGCCAGTTTGCAAAAGATTTTAGTTAAGAAACACGATAGCCAAATGCTCAACCTTATCATCTTTGGTTTACCTGCATTAATCTACACTCCTTTTGTATCCTTTGGAGACTTTCATGGAATTGGACTTAATAACTGGTTATTACTATTATTTCTAGGAGCAAATACCGTGATTGCTTATGGCTGTTTATCACTAGCTTTTAAATATACCGATGTTAACAAAGTATCAGTTATTATAACACTTAATCCTATCATTACTTTTATAGTAATGGCCATACTCTATCAAATGGACGTAAGCTGGATAAATACTGAAAAAATGGATCTACACACATGGCTTGGCGCTCTAATGGTCATTACTGGTGCAGTGATGGTGGTCTATTTTAAGAAGAAAGAAAAGTAGCTTGATGATTGACACTTGGTGCAGAGAGACATAGCAAGCTGGTGACTTGAAGAGCTGGTGAGCTATGGAAAACGAGTATCATGGTCATTAATCAGCACTAATTCTCTAAATCCGTGTCATCAGGGTCCTTGATGCTGGGTACTGTCAATCCATCATTTTATCCCATTGAAATCTATCTGAAATCCTTGCTTCAACAAATCCAATTTCTCTATTGCTTACTCTTCAATTTTTTCTTATATTAGATTTCGGAAATTTATCATTGAAATCATTTATAAAAAACTATTGAATGAACAAAATAAATCTTTACAAACCTATCTCTATTGCCCTAATATTATGTGCTTTAGTATTTTCTTCTTGTAAAAATGAAGCCAAAGAAGAAGCTAGTTTAACATTCACAGAGTACAGCATATCTGAAGAAATTTATTTGTTTGGAAACGAAAACTATCCCGCTTTTAATCTGGATGTTCACATCAAACTTCCTGAGGACAAAATGACCTATCAAGGCCTTAGACAAGCCATGATGAAGAGCTATTTTGACTCTTTATACCTTCCTCAGAAAACAATTCAAGAAAATCTAGAAGCATTAGCCCAAGCGCACGTATCTGAATACAGAGCCATTGAGAAGGAACTCGTACTCGACAGTATGGATATAGGCTCAAGCTATAATTGGGAAATGATTGTAAACAATCAGGTATTAAAACATAATCAATACTTTGTTTCATTTATGAATGAAATTTTCTCATTCACTGGTGGTGCTCATGGAAATACTATCAGGAACCATTATGTTTTTGATGTAAAAAATGACAAATTACTATCTGCCGGAGACCTCCTCAACCTATCTAAATGTGAAGACATCATAGAACTACAAAAAAAATCAGCTGAAAAAGCAGGAATTATCCTTGATGATATTTTTACAGGTGGCTTTAGATGCAATAACAACTTCTACCTCATTGAAGAAGGCTTTATATTTCATTACGATCAATACGAAATTGCAAGTTATGCTGACGGGCCTATCGATATTTTTATTAGCTTTACAGAAATAGCTCCTTTTTTGCTTGACGAACAACTGGCAGAAAAGCTTTTTAGTGAAACCAACAATTAAAAAAATATATTATGCTAAGTCTAAAAATTATATTCTGGGTATTCTTATTTATCATATTCTATGCCTATGTAGGCTATGGAATTTTACTATTTTTCTTAGTGAGAATTAAAAGATTATTTGTCAAGAAAAAAGGCATTTACGATCCAAGCTATGAACCAGAAGTTACACTCTTTGTCGCCGCATATAATGAGAAAGATTATGTAGACGAGAAAGTAAATAATAGCTTCAGTTTAGAATATCCACAAGAAAAAGTAAAACAAGTTTGGGTAACCGATGGTTCTGATGATGGAACTCCAGATTTGCTCCAAAAATATACCGATAGAGGCGTTGAAGTATATCACGAGGATGCCAGAGGAGGTAAAATTGGAGCCATGAACCGAGGTTTGGCTTTTGTTAAAACCCCTATCGTTATTTTCTCTGATGGAAATACCAACTTGGGTCATGAAAGCATCAGAAGAATCGTAAATATGTTTAGCGACCCGAAAGTGGGTTGTGTTTCTGGTGAGAAAAGAATCTACCAAAAAGATAGTGATTCCGCTGCTGGAACAGAAGGTATATACTGGAAGTATGAGTCTACATTAAAAAAGTGGGATGCGGAACTTTATTCTGTTGTTGGTGCTGCGGGTGAATTATTCGCCATTAGAACCAGCCTATACGAACATGTGGAAAAAGACACCCTCCTCGATGACTTTATCATCAGTTTAAGAGTGGCCATGAAAGGCTATACCATACAATACGATCCTGAGGCTTATGCCATAGAAACCTCCTCAGCCAATGTAAAAGAGGAATTGAAAAGAAAAATCAGAATATCTGCAGGAGGAATCCAAAGTATTGTTAGAATGGCTCCCCTATTGAATATCTTCAAATATGGAACTTTAAGTTTCCAGTATATCTCGCACCGAGTGCTTAGATGGACGCTTGCGCCGCTTGGATTACTTATCCTTTTAATTACTAATTTATTCATCACAGCACAAGAAGGCTTTTTCAATTTCGAAAGCATTTTTACCTGGTTCATGTGGGGGCAAGTCGTATTCTATGCTGCAGCATTATTAGGATGGTTCTTCGAAAACAGGCAGATAAAAGTAAAAATACTATTTATCCCCTATTATTTCTTCATTATGAATCTATCTGTCTATCTAGGATTCAGAAGATATATCAAAGGGAACCAATCAGTTAAATGGGAAAGAGCACAACGTGCAAAATAAAATATTATGGGATTCCTACGAAGAGTGAGTAAAAAAGTCATCCCTTTTTGGATGGGACAAAAATTAAGAGGAGCTTATCAAAAATCTCTTGGTTTATATTATAGAGGCAATCAATATTATTGCCCATTTTGTGGTTATAGCTTTTCAAAAATGCTTGAAGACGGGTTTGATTTACCAGTGATCATAGAGAAAGAAATTATCGGTAGTGGTAGACGAGAAAACTGCACCTGCCCAAGATGCTTTAGCAAAGACAGAGATAGACTAATTTATCTATATCTTGAAAACAAAACCCAGGTTTTTTTTGAACCCAACAAAATTTTACACATTGCTCCAGAAGCATGGCTTAAAGAAATGTTCAGAAAGCTTCCGAACATTGACTATACCTGTGGTGTAAAAGAAGTCGAAGGAATGGGCTATTATTACGATAGAATGACCCGCGAACTGGATATAACCAATTTGGAGATGAAAGATAATCTTTATGATATTGTCATTTGCAATCATGTTTTGGAGCATATTTATGATGATGATATTGCCATGTCTGAAATATATCGTGTTTTAAAACCAGGAGGATGGGCCATTCTGCAAGTTCCCATCTCCCCTATTATTGAAGAATCTATTGAAGACCAAGATGTCATTTCGAAAAAAGGTAGAGAAAAACATTTTGGACAATTCGATCATGTTCGAATATATGGACAAGATTATTTCAAAAGACTTCAAAAAGTAGGTTTCGAAACCCAAAGGCTTCATCCAGTAAAAGATAATTGGAATATTGCAAACCTTAAAAAGTATGCTTTAAACAATAAAGAAGAATTATTTATCGCCACTAAACCTCTTTAACAATGGAGAATAATGCATTTATCAACAGTAGTGTTTTTAATCCTTGGGTTCTTGTACTCCTTTTTATCATTCTGATAATTATCCTTATCTCAAGGTATTATACGAGAATTTCTAAAAGAAAAATCTCTTCCTTAGAGGAACAATTAAAGAAATACTCTAAAGAAAACAAGGAATTTAAAAATCAATTTGAGGAAATTGTAAGAAGTAAGACCAAGGATGTTCATCAGCAGCTAGAAATAAAAGACAAAGCCATTATTCACAGAAAGATAGCTTTAAAAAAAGCCAATGAAGCCAACTACTTAAAGAATGCATTTTTGGCCAGTATGAGCCACGAAATAAGGACTCCCTTGAGTAGTATCATCGGATTTTCAAATATGTTACTTTCTGAGCTTTCATTACTAGAAAAACCAGACCTTTACGAATACGCACAAGGCATAGCCTCCAGCAGCACGAAATTACTAACCCTATTAGATAATTTAATAGATATTAGTAGAGTTGATGCCAATAATTTCGATATTCTACTGCAAGACTCAAACCTAAACACTTCGCTGGAAAATGTCTTTCAAATATATAGAATAAAGGCACAAGAGAAGCATTTAACTATGAATTTTGTACCTACAAAAATTCCAAATTCAAAATTTGATAAATCAGTCATTGAAAAAATAATTTCACTCATTATTGATAACGCCATAAAATACACAAAACACGGCTTTATCAATTTAAGCACCTTGTTTAAAGCAAAAGAAGAACTCATCATCATCAGAATAAAAGACACCGGAGTTGGAATTGATGATAAATTCGTTCCGGTTCTTTTCGATCCTTTCCGACAAGAAAGTTTAGGATATAGTAAAAATCAACAAGGTGCTGGCCTCGGGCTTCCTTTGGTGAAAAAACTCCTTGCCCTCATTGATGGTGATATTACAGTAAAAACCAAAAAGGGAGAAGGAAGTGTGTTTAGTATTTATCTACCCTATTTAAAAGCCGAGCAGAATACCATAGCTACCCCACAAAAAACCAAACAGAAAAAAGTAAATACACCAAATTTAAAGCTGAAACGAACTCCCAAAATCTTAGTGGTAGAAGATGATAAAATGAATAGACTCGTATTTAAAAAAATGTTGGGTGATATTTCAGAACTGCATATTTGCTCCGATGGAGACAAAGCCATTAGTTATGTGCAAAATCATTTCGATAACAAAGACCATTTCGACATTGTATTAATGGATATCAATCTACCAGCACCTTGGGATGGGATAGAATTAAGTAAAGAATTAAAAAGCAGACATAAAGGATTGCAAGAAACTCCTTTTATTGCGCAAACTGCTTATGCTATGGCTGGCGATAGAGAACGAATGTTGAAATCAGGTTTTGATGATTATATATCGAAACCTATAGAAAGATCGGAATTATTCCACATTATTGAAAATAACCTAAACCAGAAACTTAGTTAAGAATAGGCAATAACTTTAGCTCAAACTCTTCTTCACTCATTAATACCTGATAGGTAGATCTGTTTCTTTGCTCCAGCTTGAATCTTAGCAAATCGTATATTTTCTCAATAAGTGCTACATCATAATGACGAATAGTGACTAATACCTGATTTTCATTATATCGAAGTTCAAATTTATCAGCTAATTCTTGAATGAGGCTATGAAAATGAGCATGATTAAAATCTACACAAACAGAAAAACTGATGGCTGAATTCTGAATCAAATTAATATGGTGTTGATGCTTGGCCAATATCTGAAAAGCCAAACCCATATTCTCCGCATCCATAAAACTAAAATCACGAGGAACCAAACTAATGAGAACTTGGTTTTTCTTCACGATAAAAGAAGAAGGCAAATTTTCATTCTTCTTTTTTGATGCTACAGTTGTGCCCAATTTCTCAGGATAATAAAAAGAACGAACCCTTAGATTTATCTTTTTCTTTTGAAGTGGCTGAATAGTTTTGGGATGAATGATACTAGCGCCATAAAATGCCAACTCCACAGCATCGCGATAAGATAACTCAGGAATAAGTTTTGTTTTCTCAAATATCTTAGGATCGGCATTATAAACACCATCCACATCTTTCCAAATAGTAACTTCCGAAACATCAAGAGCATAAGCTAATAAGGCAGCTGTATAATCCGAACCCTCACGTCCGAGCGTAGTGGTATTTCCTAATTCATTGTGAGCAATAAAACCTTGTACCACGCTAATACCATTATAATTGGAGGAGGCTTCTCTAATGGTATCCACTGTTTTTTCTAGTTGAACTCGTGCCGCTCTATAATTATCATCAGTCAAGATGAGTTGACGAGCATCTAGCCATCGACTTTCAAGTCTTGACTCCTCCATATAAGCATGAATGATTTTGGTAGAGAATATTTCTCCCATGGAAACAATTTGATCATACTCATAATCGTATGACATTAATTCTTTCAACCCAAGTCTATATTCTAATAAATCGAAATCAGAATTCAATAATTTTTTTACTTTTTCAAAATCAGAAATGAGTTCTCTGCAAATATGGAGATGCTGCTTTTTAAAAGTTTCAAATGCTTCTTTAAAAGAATGACCAGAAAAGCGTAGTCCCAACATTCTCTCTAAAGCATTTGTAGATTTACCCATGGCAGAAACCACTATCATTAGTGGTTCACGATCCGTCTTACTGACTATTTTTGCCAAATTCCGAATGCCATTTACATCTTTCACTGATGCTCCACCAAATTTATAAACCTTCATAGTATATTTTTTACAAAAATATTCAATAATATTTAACAGACTATTGATTTATTAAAAGGAAAAGGAGTAAAATTATTGTCTGCACTTTGCTATTTTTGCAGCTTCTTTAAAAAAAGCAACAAATGATTAATTTCTATAATATCACCGACCGTCAAAACCAAGAGTATTACGAAGCTATAGAAGTTTATAAAGCTGGAACACCAGACGAACTTCAATTAAAAACGGAAGTAATTGATGAGAAGATGGATAGCGGAAATGCAGTTATCATTATGGCTAAACAGAATGTGATGCCAGCATTTATGGCTTTACTCTGGAAGCTGGAAGGAACTGATTTTATAGTAAACGAAATCATCTCTGTCATCCCTTCTTTTAAAGATGTGCCTTTTGGAAAAATGTATTTTGATGTTCTAAAGCACTCTGATTATTATCAAAATAATCATATTTTATTCGAAGCAGAAGATCCAGAATTTGGTGATAAAATAGAAAGGACAGAAAGAATCAATTACTTGCTGACCCATGGTTTTCAGTGGGTTAAAAATGTAAAAACTATTGTTCCTCATCCCACAGGCGATTCCCATGAAAATACGCTGTTAATGCTTCTTACCCAAGATAGATTTATTGAATTCTCTCTAGAGGACATCAAAAAACTATTGATCAAACTATATAAAGACTTATATCACACTGAGGAAGACACTTATATCTTAAAAGAAATATTAGCTCATCTGCCTGAAGAGATCGAAATTACTGGGAAATATGAAGTCTAGATTTATGAATATTACTATCTTTAGACTTAAAAAGCTGCTCTTTCACTTCTAATTTTATTATTAGAATGTGAATACAATTGTGCAACAGCATTAGAACAATTATTCCTAAAAAGAATGGAGAAACCTCAACGTAATCCATATTCAAATTAGATTCAATTGCTAATAAAATAAACACAATTAAGCTTATTGAAAATGAATTAATAGTGAGTGACTTTAAAAAGCTTAATATTTTTACAGATTCAACTACTCCCTTATCGTCTACAACATATAAAGCTTTAGGTTTTTTTAATCCATCATTCCATCGAAGGCTTACTTGAAACTTATTTAAACCTTCTTTTTTTACTAATACTCTTTTATTTGATTTGAGCATACTCAATTGTTAATCAAAAAATCTTTTCATTTTTAAAGTATGCTTATGTAAAATTCTTCTGTTTTAGTGGGTTTGCATAAAGCTGAAAGAACATCTTCTTTAGCTCTTCATCGCGACATCCTACCATTTTATAAAGCTCCTCTAAGCGTTCTAACATCTGTTGCTCAATATCTGAATCATAATGCTCGCTATTTTCCTGAGTATTATTTAACTGATCAAAAGCCCAGTATTGATTAGGGAATATCTTATAATATTTATAAACCTGACTATCGATAAAACGAGCCACTTCCGTATGGATATTATGCTTGTCTAGGCCTTCCTGATTCTGTTCCAAAAACTCGTTAACAGATGTACCAAAAGCCATATGAATTCTTCCTTTTGGCTGTATAATGCCATGAAGCACACTATTTAGATCCTCCCCTGATTGTTTCTCATATTTTCCTACTTTCGACAAATACAACTCTCTAAGCTTCATCAAATCACAAGGTTCCCATTCGTATGAAGTAATCACAGGAAGAATATTAATTTGCTTAAAAGCCTCCAGAGGATTCTTTCTATCATAGGTAGTTAACATTTTTAAAACAGTAGAATCTGTTTTATCCAAACCATCTTTTGTTCTTCCTTTTCTTTGAGCTATCCATGCCGATATCTTCTTTTCAGTTATGGTATTGTGCATATAGGCCGACAAGCGCTTTGAGTTTTCAAGCATTTCGCGAGGACTCCCTTCTCTAAACACGGTAAACATCCTGTTGGTTTTACCGAAATCAATAATAAAATCGTTGACCATTAGATTACTACCAAATGTAATCTCACTGGTTTCCAATCCATTATCAACCATAACGACTTGTAATATAGCTGAATCCAATAAAATATCTCTATGATTGGCTACAAAAACCGAAGGTCCATTATTCACTAATGATTCTACATTTTCTGTACTTAAGCCATCACTCGATTTCTCCAATATCCGCTTAATGGCACGATACATAAAGAGTTTCTGAAACTCAAAATTGGTAGATACTGAGGCTAACTCATTAAAAATAATAGGTTGTTCCTCTTTTGTAAATAAATAGTCCAAAGCCATCTGAAAATGTGGATGCTTGGTCATGCGCAAAACTGCATTAGGTACCTCATCATTATTATATGGTCTAATATCAGAATATATATCTTCTATCATGTGTTTTTTCTTAAATCGATGAATACTATCGGTTTCCTACTTGTTTCTGGATATTTATTTTTGGTTATGGTATCCTTATCAACGAGCTTAACATGAGGAGCTACTCTTAATTTGGCTCGAAAATGATCTTTTATTGTTTTTATAAATTGAGTGGTATTATTTGTAGATAAAATATTTATCTGAATATCGTCTGTTCCAATATGGTTCGTTGAAACTTCGATAAAATAATCGATAATATCATTAAAATCGGCCAAAACATCGTAAAGTGCTGCTGGATATAAGGTCGTTCCTTTATACTTTATCATTTGCTTACGGCGACCAATAACAGGCCCCACTCGCAAACTCGATCTTCCACAAGAACACTTCTCCGTATATCTATAGGCAATATCTCCGGTTTTAAAACGCAATAATGGCATGCCTTCAACTCCCAAAGTGGTCACTGTAATTTCTCCTGGTTCACCTTCCCCTACATTTTTATTATTCTCATCGAGGAATTCAGTTATAATTAAATCGGGATGCTCATGCCCACCAGTGCAACTGGGACATTCATTATAAGCAGTACTCATTTCAGTACTGGCATAGGTAGAATATAATTCGAGATCCCATTTCGACTTGATTCTTTCGGCCAAAGTAGACAAGCTAAAATCTTGATTCCTCAAGGGCTCGCCAATACAAATGGCTTTTTTAACGGAGCTGTTTTTATAATCAATACCATGTTGTTCTGCATATTCTATAACTTTCAATATAAAGCTTGGAACCGCAATAATTACTGTTGGTTTAATCCTTTTAATAGTATCCCACTGCAATTCTGGAATTCCATTTCCTACTCTTACTATTCCAGCGCCTAATTTTCGAGCGCCCAAGAAATAAGCCAATCCTGCCATAAAACGCCTGTCGATTGTAGTCATTAACTGAATAACATCAGTCTTTGCAACCCCACAAACTTTAAACGACATGCATTCATTATAGGCTAAACGATCTAAATCATTATCAGTTAAAGCAAAGGTTACAGGATCACCCATAGTTCCAGAAGTAGTAATATAGTCTATAATATCTTCTTTAGTAACACAGGTAAAGGCTTCATTATTTAAAAACAAATCGTCTTTTGTAGTCACCGGAATTTTCTGCAAATCTTCTACTGACTCAATACTATCAAAATCAATTCGATGAGATTTAAACAGTTGCTGATAGAATTTAGAATTCGTTTTCAGATAAGAAATCAAAGTTTTCAATTGTTCTTCTTGAAATAGTCTTATTTCATCCCTCGATTTCCATTCTATATCAGGTGATAAATTCATATTCTAAATGGTTTTCTCATACTTAATAGACAAAGTGTGTATTTTCCTAAACTTCTCAAAGACTCGTTCGCTCTCCAATTTCCTAACTGAAAACTTCAGTTTACAATCTATTCCAAAATCTTGATCAAATTGCTCTAACTCCTCATCCTTCAATATCTTCATTACAATATTCATATCGGGATATTGGAAAGTTACCTTAAACACATCCTTTATGTAAAGAATATTGATTTGAGCTTGATCAAGGGCATCTTTTGTTGCAGTCTTATAGGCATTTATTAAGCCTGGAATCCCCAATTTGGTTCCTCCAAAATAGCGAATAACTACCACAAGAATATTGGTTAAATCATAGCTTTGAAGTTGTCCATAGATAGGACGGCCCGCACTTCCAGATGGCTCACCATCATCATTAATTCTATAGGCTAATTTATCAGGATTCAGCACCCAAGAATAGCAATGATGACGGGCATCATAATACTTCTTTCTTAATTCTTGTAAATGCTCTTTTATTTCATCTTCGTTTTTTACCAAAAATGAGTGAGAAATAAATTTACTCCCTCTATCTTTAAAAAAGCCTTCTGTAGATTCGTTTATTTCTTTGTAAATATCTTCAAATAGCATATACAATCTTTATGATGCGAAAATAGCAAAGCTAACTGAGCTTTCAAAGTAGATATGAGAATAATACTATAATGAAATTATGAAGAAAGATCATGGAAACTATTATCAGCATAAAAAACCCATCTTAAATAAATATTTCTAAATAAGCTACAATCAAAAGCTAATTTCTAAACCCATATTGAAGCATGGCCCCAGAGTAACCTCTTTGTATGAAGCTATTAGCTAGTAAATCTATATTCTAGAGTTAGAGTTATAAAGATTACTTTGTTAAAGCTATTATAATGAGTCTTTGATGGCATCGTATTTTTTTGTAATTTAGTATAAATAAATAATCCGCATGAATTTGAAAAATCATTTATTAAAATGCACTCCAATATTGAGTTTGATATTCTTAATCAACCTCTTTGCTTTTAGTAATACAGAGAACAAAATAGCATCACTCTACTCTACCCGTAATTGGACAACCGACAATGGATTACCTAGCAGCGCCATTTTAGATATTCATCAATCAAAAGAAGGGTACATTTGGTTACTTACCTACAACGGGCTATTGAGATATGATGGAGTTGAATTTTTCAGATTTGACAAAAACAATTCTGATTACTTTAACACCAATAATATATTTGCCATTACCGAAACGGAAGACTCCACTTTATGGTTTGGTTCATATGGACATGGAATAATTAAATACAAAAATGAAGAATTCACTAAAATAGAAACGCCTGATTTCTTTGTCCAGCAAATTTATGCAGAGAATAATCAAAAAATATGGATTGGCACTAAGAATAGTGGTGTCTACCTGCTTGACAATTCCAGAAACACTATTTCTAAAATAGATTTTGAAGCCCTCAACAAAACCAGCATCAGCTTTTTAGGCAAATCTCCAGATGGTTGGATATGGATAGGCACAGAAAGCAAAGGAATTTTCCTCTATAAAGATGGAAATCTCAAGCAATTTGACAGACAGAATATAGCTGCATTAAAAGAAATTCAACACATCCTATTTGCTCCAAATGGAAATATTTTCTTCTCCACCTACTCGGGCTTATACATCAAGGAAAATTCTAAAATAAAAAAAATCTGGAGTTTAAATGGAGTTGAAACCAATCATTGCCTGCTCAGCAAAGACAAAAGGGTGATCATCTCCACTTCAAATGGCTTATACCATAGCGATCTTTCTGGACAACATATGGAAGCTTATCAAAATAACAGCAATCTGAGAGTGATAAAAACCATTGAAGATAAAGAAGGTTCACTATGGTCTGGGACATACAGAAATGGTTTATATCAAATTATTGACAATGCTTTCTTAACCTATACTGCGGAAGAAGGTTTGGCGACTAATTCTATTGGAGGGATTTGTGAATTAAAAAACGGATCCATATTGATTGGATCCATCAATGGGAAAATAAATCTGATAAAAAATGGGCGTATATCGAATTTCCCAATTCAACATGCTCTTCAGGGTAATAAAATATACGGAATTACTGAGGATTCTAAAGGGAATATTTGGATATGTACTTATATCGGAGTCATCAAAAAGCTTCCTAACGGAAATGAAATTCTCTATAGCACCACAAATGGTCTAAGAGGTAAATTAAGCAGATTAGCTTTTGAAGATAGCAATGGAAATATATGGATAGGAACAAGAGCCAATGGGATTAGTAGATTTGATGGGAAAAGATGGTCTTATTTCAACAAGAGCAATGGGTTATCCTCAAATTTCATTCTTGGAATTGATGAAGATTTAAATGGAAACATCATCATTAGTACCGATAATGGAGGAATAAATATTATTTCCCCTAGTGGTGAAATTAATATTCTCAATACAAATTCTGGTCTTGCTAACAATTTATGTTTCAACACCTATGTTGACAAAGATAATTCGTATTGGGTGGCCACTAAAACTGGGATTTCTCATATTACTGAGAACAATATTTTCAATTTTGGCAGTGAGAAAAGCATCCCTACCGATGCTGTCTTTGATATCATTCCTGATCAAAAAGGGAATTTTTGGCTGACCACAAATATTGGCATTATTAAAGTGAGTATAGCAGAACTGATAAAAGCTCAAACAAACTCTAAGGTTAAAATCAACTGGAAAATATATGATAAAAGAAGTGGTTTAGGTGCATATGAATGTGCAGGAGCAACGGCATCATTAATATCCAAAAAAAATGAGATCTGGGTCCCATCCATAGATGGGTTAATATGTATTAAAACAAACAAAGAAGAAAAGAACCACGGAACACCAAAAATAGTCATTAACAATATTGAAATAGACAGTATAAATTACAACTCTATTGAAAATATAAAGCTAACATCAGGTAGACATCGTTTTACCTTTAGCTATGCTAGCCTGTCTTACTCTTGCCCACAAAACATCAAATACCAAGTTAAACTTAATGGCTATGATACAAAGTGGATAAAAATGGGTGATAAAACTACTATTACCTATACCAACCTTCCTCCTGGAGTGTTTGATTTCCAAGTAAAAGCAGACAATGGTCATAATGAATGGGGAATTGCTTCAGTAAAAAATAGTATAATAATTGAGCCTCTTTTTACACAGACAGTCTGGTTTTACCTTATCCTCCTTACTTTTGCCATATTTATTGGCATAATTATGTACAGAATTAGAGTCAACACCCTTAGACAAAAAGAATCTGATCTTAAAGATTTGGTTAAAAATAGGACCACCGAATTACAAAGAAATATGGACACCCTTTTGCAAGAAATTGTGGAAAGAAAAAGAATTGAGAACGAACTTATTGCTGCTAAAGAAAAAGCCGATTCGGCTAACAAAAGTAAAAGTGAATTCCTTGCCAACATGAGTCATGAAATTAGAACTCCAATGAATGGAATCATAGGCATGACCGACCTACTCAAACAAACTAAATTAGATGAAAAACAAGTCGACTTTACTAAAACCATACACCAATCTGCAAATAATTTACTTTCTCTAATCAACGATATCCTCGACTTCTCAAAAATTGAAGCAGGCCAAATTGACTTTGAGAATATCGATTTTGATATCACCAAAGTTATTAATGAGATTATCGAAATTTTTAAGTTTAAAATACAAGAAAGCAAACTTACCTTCTCAAGTGAAATATCAAAAGAAATACCAATTTGGGTGAAAGGCGATCCTCATCGTTTGAAACAAGTTTTAATTAATCTTTTGAATAATGCCATCAAGTTTACCAAAGTTGGAGGAGTCACCTTAAAAGTATATCCTATCAAACTTACCAATACACATACTCGAATTAAATTCGATATCATAGATACAGGAATTGGTATTTCAAACTCTGGAATCAAGAAACTCTTTCAATCTTTTTCTCAAATTGACAGTAGTACAACTAGAATATATGGTGGTACTGGACTTGGGCTTGCCATTTCTAAAAACATAACCACACTAATGGGAGGAGATATTGGTGTAGAAAGTAAAGAAGGGGTAGGATCCACATTTTGGTTCTGGATTGATTATGATAAATCAATGAAAACGCATTTTATTGAACAAAAGAAAGAAGAAGATATTACCAAAAAATCTATGGCAATGAGCGAAGACCACCCAAACCCTAGGCAATTCACTATCCTTTTGGCAGAAGACAACCCTATCAATCAAAAAGTTGCAAAAATGCACTTAGAAAGATTGGGTCATAAGGTTGAAACCGCAGCAAATGGCCAAATTGCTTTAGATATGTATACCAAGAATAATTATGACCTTATTTTTATGGATATTCAAATGCCAGAAATGGATGGCATTGAATCCACAAAAAGAATAAGAGAATTTGAGGAAGATATCAAACAAGCGGAACCCATAAAAATTATCGCACTAACTGCCAATGCAATGAAAGGTGATAAAGAAGCATGTCTAGATGCTGGAATGAACGATTATATGAGTAAGCCTTTTAAACCAGAGGAACTAAAAAGAATGTTAAACACAATATTTAAATAAAACTTTTTAAAACTATCAAGATAAACTGTAATTTTGGAGTTCTAATACCAGAATTAAATAATGGAAAATAACACCAATTTAAGTCACCATAGGAAAGCCCTAAAAATTAATCTTGATCCCACTATTTACGGGAGTTTTGCAGAAATTGGAGCTGGACAGGAAGTAGCCAGAACATTCTTTCAAGCCGGAGCTGCTTCGGGAACGATAGCTAAAACTATTTCGGCTTACGATATGTCGTTTAGCGATAATATATATGGCCCTTCTGCCAATGGTAGATATGTATCTCAGGAACGATTGCTCAAAATGCTCAAAACAGAAGCTAATGAACTAACTGGTGTTTTGAAAGAAAAGATTAAACCTGAAACCAGATTTTTTGTTTTTGCCAACACCGTAACCACCATCAACTTTACTAAAGATAGAGAAGGCCATGGTTGGTTAGGGGTTAGATATCAATTAACTCCAAAAGGACAAGCCAACGAAGTAATACTCCATGTGAGGATGCTAGAAAACGACAGTCTTCAACAGCAACAAACACTAGGTATTTTAGGAACCAACCTTATCTACGCTTGCTTTCATCACCATCAACATCCCAACGCATTCCTCCAATCCTTACTCGACTCTCTGGAGAAAGATCAAATAGAAATCACCATGATTCGCATGTGTGGTCCCGATTTGGATTACGTGGACAATAGATTACTAGGGGTACAACTGGTAAAAAATGGAATGGCTAGAGCTATCATGTTCGATTCCAATGGCGATTTACAGCAACCCAGCGAAATGGTCTATAAGAAAAACCTCATGGTATTTAGAGGAGGCTTTAGACCCATCACCTACGCAGGACTCGACATGATCAGAAGTAGTTATAGTATGTTTAAAAACGATCCCGACCACGATAAAAAACATACAATTACCATGTGCGAAATTACCATGAACAACTTATTGGACAATGGCGATTTCTCGGAGCAGGATTTTTTAGACAGAGTTGATATACTGAATGGTATAGGTCAAAATGTGATGGTTTCCGATTATAGGTATTATTATAAGCTGGTTTCTTATTTCAGTCAGTTTAAAATAAAAAACCTGAGGATAGTTATTGGCTTCCACACTTTTCAGAAGATATTTAATAAGGAATACTATAGCGAGCTTAAAGGTGGTATTTTAGAGGCATTTGGAAAGCTATTTACCGATAATATGAAGCTCTATGTATATCCGTCCTACAATGGCAAAACCAAGCAGTTAAAAACCAGTAAGGATCTAGAACTTCCAATGGATTTACAATTCATCTACGAATATTTGATAACCAATAGAAAAATATTGGATATTGAACAGGTAAACAAAAAGTTCATGACTGTTTTTCCAAAAGACGTCCTGAAGAACATCAAAAATAACAATCCCAAATGGGAGACTATGGTATCGAATTATGTGAAAGACCAAATAAAAAGTAAAAAATTATTTGGTTATCAGGAATCAGAAGAATAATTCAATTTGATAGTGTATTAATGAGATTTTGGTATATTGTATGATTAAATATTTCATTATCTTTCACTCAACTACCCTCCTCTTTTACAGACTCTTAATGCAACTGTTTTAATATTTTTGATGTCTATCTATCATAGCAAATAATATACTTTTACCTCCAATAAAAATTATTATGAAAACATCAGATATTTCCCGTAAAATCTTTTTAGTATTAATTTCAATTAGCATTACTACTATATTGTTTTCCCAAGTTGAATTCAATTCTATTGGTTTAATTACAGAAGACTGTAAGGCTCCAAAGAATTTAGCTGCAAATTGTCACCCTGGTGGACCTGAAATTATTATTAATTGTGAAAACCCATATTCCATTAATCAGTGGCTACAACATGATAATGGAGTAAATACAATTGGGCTAGGTAGTAATTTAGAACTGTGGTTTGCAGCAAAATGGGACATTGAACAATTGCCCGTCATTGAAACAACTAAAATATATGCAGTCAAATTTTTTCCTAAAAACTCCATTTCATCGTTATATCTTCTTATTTGGCAGGGACCAAATGCAGGGAGCTTAATTTATGAACAAGAAATATCAGAGATAGAATATGATGAATGGAATACCTTTACACTATCTACCCCAATTCAAATTGATATAAATGAAGAACTACAAGTAGGATTTAGAATGATTTGTACAGAAAATGGAGCTGGAGCTGGAGAATATACTGACAATCCAAATTCAGATCTATTTTCAGCAGATGGTATTACTTGGCAGAGATTAGCAGACTTAGATATGCATTATAGCTGGAATCTTGGAGTTTATATATTTAATGATGAAATGCCAATGGATTTTCAAGGATATCAATTATACCGAGATAATACAATAATCAATACTGAGTTAATCCAAGACACAACATATATAGATTTAATCCCAGAAGGTACTTCAGCTTGTTATAAAGCCAAAGCAGTATATGATGATTGTGGTGAATCGGAATTCTCCAATATAGATTGTGAATCAATAATGGGCTTAGACAAAGTCATCGACAATAGAATGGAACTATTTCCAAATCCAGTTAATAATAGAGTATTTGTAGAGACACATTCACCATTTTCATTCATCACAATTTATAATCAGCAAGGCCAAGTCTGTTTTAAAAAGGAAACACCATTAACAAATAAAACACAACTTGACCTAAGTAAACTAAACAATGGATTTTATTTTATAGAATTGAATAATCAGGGTAAAATGCAAAAATCAAAACTATTCATACAGAAATAGTCTAGAGGTTAATAAAATAGACATTCTTGTACCATTTCAATCTCCACAATAATTTGCTTATATAACAAATTAAAATCCATATTCTGTAATCACACTAAGATAATCTTAGGTTCCCAAGAGGGATCCACTTTGAAATTACTAAATGTGCTCACTATGCTCATTTGATTTTTTTATTTGGGATAGTATTTTAAACGAATTTTCATTATGACCCCAAATAAAAAAACCCGATTAACTAAACGCTAATCGGATTTTTAAAAATATCTGTGATCCCGCTGGGATTCGAACCCAGGACCCACGGCTTAAAAGGCCGTTGCTCTACCAACTGAGCTACGGAATCATTCCCGTAAAATTGGAGTGCAAAGATAATTGTATTTTTGAAACACGCAAAAATTAAATAATAATTTTTTTTCAAAAGAGTAGGTTTGCTATTTAAATATTTTAATCTATCTTTGCAGCCCGAAATAAAGGCAAGAAAAGAAAAGAAAATTTAAAATAATTTAGAATGGCTAATCATAAATCAGCTTTAAAAAGAATCAGACAATCAGAAGTTCGCAAACTTCATAATCGTTATTACGCTAAAACCATGCGTAATGCTATCAAGAAACTTCAAGGTTTAGACAGCAAAACTGAAGCTACAGCATTATTGTCAAATGTTTTATCTATGATTGATAAGAATGCAAAAAGATCTATCATTCATAAAAATAAAGCTGGAAACTTAAAATCTAAACTTACTAAGCACGTTAATAAACTAGCTTAGTTTATAGGTTTTCTATAAAAAATTAGAAGACTACTTCAAATGAAGTAGTCTTTTTTTTATTTTTGTGAGACACAAGCCGCTCACTATCTCATTAAGAGATCTAATTTTTTATAGCGCATGAATTATTCCACACCCTCCTCCATTAAATCCTGGGCAGAAGAAGATCGACCTAGAGAAAAACTAATACTAAAAGGAAAAGCAAGTCTAAGTAATGCTGAACTTATAGCCATACTCATTGGATCCGGCTCACAAAAGGAAACAGCAGTAGAGCTTTCCAAGAAAATCTTATCCCATTACGACAACAACCTACAAGAGTTATCTAAAGCCTCCGTACAAGCACTATGTGAATTCTCAGGTATTGGAGAAGCGAAAGCCATTAGTATTATTTCCGCAATGGAATTAGGACGTAGATACCGTTCCACCGAAGCCAAAATAAGAAAAAAAATATCTAGTAGCCGCGATGCTTACGATGCCATCTATTCCTATCTAGCTGATTGTGATTATGAGGAGTTCTACGTGATTTTACTCAACAGAGCGAATGATATTATATCTATACAAAAAATTAGTGAAGGAGGCACGAGTGGGACTGTTGTAGATCCAAAAAAAGTATTTAAACTAGCGATTAACTACCAAGCCAGTGGAATGATATTATGTCATAATCATCCTTCAGGCAATATGAAAGCAAGCCAACAGGATAAAATAATCACCAAAAGATTAAAAGATTCTGGCGATCTCATTGAAATCAGCATCCTCGATCATATCATCGTTGGAAATGGGAATTATTTTAGCTTTTCTGATGAAGGTCTGATATAATCTAATCTTTTAGAATATTTTTAAGGAATTGAGCGGTATAACTTTCTGTGTTTTTGATGATTTCTTCTGGCCTTCCCTCAACTAGGATTCTTCCTCCTCCTCTACCACCTTCAGGACCTAAGTCAATAATATGGTCAGCTACTTTAATCACTTCCATATTGTGCTCAATAATCAATACGGTATTACCTTTATTCACCAACTTATTAATGACCTCTAACAAGACCCTAACATCCTCAAAATGTAATCCTGTGGTAGGTTCATCAAGAATATAAAGGGTCTTTCCTGTAGATTTCTTAGCCAACTCCCCAGCCAACTTCACTCGTTGAGCTTCTCCTCCACTCAAGGTAGTAGATTGCTGTCCCAAAGTCACATATCCCATACCTACATCATTCAAAGTTTTTAGCTTCCTCTGAATATTAGGAATACTTTCGAAGAATTCTGCACCTTGCTCTATGGTCATATTCAAAATATCATTAATAGACTTCCCTTTAAACCTTATTTCTAGGGTTTCTCTATTATATCGCTTACCCTGACATTCCTCACATTCCACCATCACATCAGGTAGGAAGTTCATCTCAACCAATTTTACTCCTGCACCTTTACAGGTTTCGCAACGACCTCCTTTTACATTAAAAGAAAATCTGCCCGGTTTATAGCCTCTAATTTTAGCTTCAGGAACCATTACAAAGAGTTTTCTGATCTCATCAAAAACCTTGGTATAGGTAGCAGGATTAGAACGAGGCGTCCTTCCAATGGGAGATTGGTCTATATCAATGACTTTATCAATATTTGAGATACCTTTTATGGAATCATATTCCAAAGGTTTTCTTAAGCTATTATATAAGTTTTGACTTAGTAAAGGATATAGTGTTTCATTAATCAAAGTTGATTTTCCACTCCCCGACACACCAGTCACACAAACCAACTGCCCTAAAGGAAGTCTAAGAGTCACATTTTGTAGATTATTCCCTTTTGCACCTTTTAAAACAATTCGATCTCCATTTCCTTTTCTTCGCTCTTTTGGTATCTCAATTTTTTTTGCACCACTCAAGTATTCACAAGTTAAGGTTTTACATTCTCGCATTTCTTTAGGGCTTCCTTGTGCTACAATTTGTCCACCATGAACTCCTGCTCCCGGCCCCATATCAATCACCTCATCAGCGGAGCGTATCATGTCTTCATCATGCTCTACTACCAACACAGAGTTTCCAATATCTCGCAAATCCTGAAGAGATTTAATAAGCTTTTGATTATCACGTTGATGCAAACCAATACTAGGTTCATCTAAAATATATAAAACACCCTGCAGTTGAGAACCTATTTGAGTAGCCAATCGGATCCGTTGAGCTTCACCACCAGACAAACTTCTTGCACTTCTATTTAAACTCAAATACCCCAAACCTACATCTAATAGAAACTTGAGCCTAACTTTTACTTCACGTAATATTTCCTCTGATATTTTTGCTCTTCTATCATCCTCTTTATTATTTACAGTATCTAACCATAAATCTAGTTGATTAATATCCATTTGAGCCAACTCAGCAATGTTTTTTTCATTAACCTTAAACCATAGTGACTGATTCTTTAAACGAGCGCCCTTGCAAGAAGGGCAATCAACCCGATTCATAAATCCTGCTGCCCATCTTTTAATAGATTCTGAGGATGAGTTTTGACTTTGACCATTGATGAAATTCACAATCCCCTCGAAACTAATGCTATAATTTGAGGTTACACCTAGCGTTTCTTTATAAACCTGCACAGTTTCATTAGATCCATACAAAATGGTATCAAGGGCACCTTCCGACATTTCAACAATAGGGGTATTCAAGTCAAAATCAAATTTCTTTCCAATAGCTTCTAGTTGATTAAAAATCCAACTATTTTTATATTCACCAATTGGAGCAATCCCTCCATTTTTAATACTTCTAGACTTCATTGGAAATATTTTATCGATATCAATCTCTGCAATAGTACCAAGTCCGTTGCACTTAGGACAAGCACCATAAGGAGAATTAAAGGAAAAGGTATTTGGTTCTGGTTCATCATAGGCTAAACCAGTTTTGGGACACATCAGCTGCTTACTGAAAAACTTGATTTCTCCACTAGCCACATCCAAAATATAAAGGCTGTTTTTACTCAGTTTAAAAGTGGTTTCCAGTGATTTCTTCAATCGCTGATCATATTTCTCCTCAACTTTAAGCTTATCAACTACAACTTCTATATCGTGAATCTTATACCTGTCTACTTGCATACCCGGATGAACCTCGTCCATTTCGCCATCTACACGAACACCAATATATCCAAGTCTCTGAATCTTCTCAAACAATTCACGATAATGGCCCTTACGACCTTTTACCATTGGGGCCAAAACCGCAATCTTCCTACCTTCAAATTCTTCAAATATCAAATCAATAATTTGTTGGTCAGTATATTTGACCATCATCTCTCCGGACTCATAACTGTAGGCTATACTTGCTCTGGCAAAGAGAAGACGAAGGAAGTCATAAACCTCAGTAATGGTACCAACAGTAGAACGAGGATTTTTATTGGTAGACTTTTGTTCTATGGAAATAACAGGACTTAATCCTTTGATTTCATCCACATCAGGACGTTCCATATTGCCAATAAACTGGCGAGCATAGGTATTAAAAGTTTCTAGATAACGTCGTTGTCCCTCCGCATAAATAGTATCAAAAGCCAATGAAGATTTTCCACTCCCACTCAAACCAGTTAAAACGACTAATTTATCACGAGGTATTTTAATATCTACATTATCCAAATTATGAACACGCGCACCATAAACCTCAATATATTCTTGTTTTTCAGCTTCTTCCGACTGAGCAGATTGATCAATATTCATAAAGTATCTCTAGTTTTTTCAGTATGCAAAAGTGCAGAAAAAAAACGAGATAACCTGACTAAATACCCAGCCGAAAAGGAGTATTTTATTAACGACATTTAAAATTAATCATATCGAAGCACTCCCCTATTTTTTTGGAACTTTTATATGATAAACTCTTCTACTTTCATCCGGAAGAAATGCCTGACGCAACCATGGATTATAGATTTTTAATTCTTTGTAATTCATATCATACTTTTTAGCAAAAGCAGATAAATCATCAATGGTGGCATTTACTTTTACTTCCTTAGTTTCATAAGGAAGGTATAAATCTTCATTTCGCAAATGGAAGCCAAAATTGGTAGGTTCAGACAAAATCTGTTTTAAAGCTAATATTCTGTAAACATACCTACCTGTCTCTGTGCCAAAATTCATATTATAGTACTGAGATTCATTCTGACGAACAGATTCCTTAGAAATTTTATTCATCCCAGCATTATAGGAAGCGGCAGCTAAGGTCCAGTTTCCATATTTCTCGTAGGCTTTCAATAAATACTGACAGGCTACTTCTGTAGATTTTTCCACATGATATCTTTCATCAATTCCAGAATTGATTTCCAAACCATATTCACGACCAGTACCTTTCATGATTTGCCAAAACCCAGTAGCACCTGCAGGAGAGACTACATTTTTCAAACCACTTTCAGCCACAGCCAAATATTTAAAATCATCAGGTATACCATTTTTCTTTAAAATGGGCTCTATGACAGGGAACCATCTATGCGCTCTCTTTATCAATAATAAGGTTGAAGAATGCCAATAAGTATTGACAGTAAGCTCATTCTCTAAAGACTCTTGTACATAAAACCTATCTAAAGGAACACTTTCCCCAGCAAAATTTAATGAGGAGGGTGTTAATATAGAGAATACCTTATTATGATCGATTAAGGCGGATTGATAATCTTCATCAGAAGTGAAGTAAGGGACCGTTGATGAGATAAATAGCACCAAAAGCAAACTAAGTGGCCACAGCAGCCTATATTTCTTTCTCATAATATTTCTTTTTATGATACATTAGGACACAAAAGTACTAAGAATAGAGCTCTGAAAGCAGTGTTTAACAATAGATTCCTAACATATTAATGTTAAAAATATCAAAGAAAAGCGATCTAAGTTTTAATATGGAGATTCGAAGGTATCAAACAAAGGAGCAATCTTATCTTTTCCTGAAAGTATGGGATCTTTTATATTTCCCCAATCGATATTCAAGCTTGGGTCATCCCATCGCAAACTACCTTCTGAAGCACTATTATAAACATTGGTACATTTGTAGAAAAAGACTGTATTATCTTCTAAAGTAACAAAACCATGAGCAAATCCTGGTGGAACCCAATACATAAACTTATTATCTTCAGTCAACTCAATAGACTCCCATTGCCCATAAGTTGGCGAATGCTTTCTTAAATCAACTGCCACATCCAATACGGCGCCCTGCATCACCCTTACCAGTTTACCCTGAGTAAAAGGAGGCTTTTGAAAGTGCAATCCTCTCAAAACACCTTTCATTGATTTAGACTCATTGTCTTGAACGAAATTCTGGTCAATTCCTTCGGAGAGGAACTTCTCTTTATTATAGGATTCAAAAAAATAGCCTCTATCATCTTTAAATACTGAAGGCTTGATAATTACTAAATCTGGTATTTTTGTCTTTATAATTTCCATAGTACGAATTCTTTCTTTATTAAAGATACAAAAAAAAGAAAAACCCCGATAATTATTATCGGGGTTTTTAAAATTATTTTCAGATTTGATTATTCAAGGATAATCCTTTTCACCACTTGACTCTCGCTATTCTTCAAAACTAAAAGATAGGCTTGCGCTGGTTGCCCAGATAAATCAATCATATGCTTTTTCACTTCTTGATTTAATAATAAACTTTCTTGGAAAACTATCTGACCATTCAGACTCAAAACCTCCAATTGAATCTCCTGTGCCTTTAAACTCTCAAATGACAATTCAAATATTCCATTAGATGGATTTGGATAAACTGATAAGCCTTCCACATATAGCTCACCAATTCCACTACAATCTTGGAAAGAAACCAATACCTCATCCTCAGAAGAACAATCGAAAGCGTTAGTCACCATCACACTGATGGTCTTTTCATTTGAAGCATTCATTCCCATAGAATCAACCATAATCGTTTGTGTAGCTTCTCCTGTTGACCAAGAATAAACATTACCATCAGTACCAGCATCAAGCAAAACACTATGATTCATACAAACTAATGAATCAGCTCCTAAATCAACCATTGGCAGCTCATTAACCAAAACTTCCATAGATTTAGATTCATTATTTACACATGCATTGGCATCCTTGACCCATAAGACCGTCATCACAGAATCCTCCATAGCCATAAATGATAATTCAACAGAAGAAGTCTCAAATATAACTTCACCATGTTCTTCAATAAACACAGTCCAAGGCGCCATACCTTCTAAGTCAACAGCTATTATAGCTTCTTGTCCATAGCATACCTCATTTGCATCCTCAGCAAGGAATTGAGGAAGCGCATTCAATGCAATCACTAATGGTTCCGAATATTCACTCTCGGCACAATTATTAGAACTCATGACTTTTAACATGGCCTCTCCAACAAAATCATCTGCCCAGTTTACAATTACACTATCGGCCATGGCTTCTAATGCACCCGCCTCCACTGGTTCTAATGACCAACTTAAAGCATTGTTACCTGAAACTTCAGCATAATACACTTCATCGGAAGGATTTATACACAAAACACTATTTCCTAAAGGAACATTCGGAGTCATTATTTCTGTGCTCATCACTATCAATTCAACTTTTGAAAATACCTCTCCATTTGAACCTATAGCCGTCAACATCAGCTCCACATACTCACTACTCATATCAGCATTGCCAAGAGTATATGTTGCTTGTGCATTATTTACATTGTCAAAACTTCCATCTCCAGAAGTAGACCATAATATGGACTCTTCATTAGAAACGATAGCATTGCTGGTATAGGTTTGATCGTCACAAATTTCTGCTTCATTCTCCATTTCTATACTAGGCAATGCCATGGGTGGAAAAACAATATAATCAACCCAAGCAGCATCGGAACCTCCTGTAGCACTTCCATCTTTGCTATAAGTCCATTCAAAAGTATGTACTCCTTCACTCACATCATATTCACTCATACTCCATTCCACCTCACCACTCCAAGCATCTTGCTCTTGTCCATCTATATAAAACCTAAGGAAATCATAATTCCCTTCACTGGATACTTTTTTGTAGAATGAGATACTAGCATCGGAACCTGCTTCATACTCTAGTACAAAACTAGAAGATGAATTATGTCCAATAGCGGCACTTTGAGCACTAAAGTTACCTTCAAATTGTTCAGCATCTGTAATAAACCATTCAGAATTCTCAAATTGCCAATCGAACATGCTAAAATCACCACTTTCCCAATCTTCAAGTATCAAACCAATGCTGAGACTAAATTCTTGTGAATCCTCAAAAGCTCCAGATGTTAGGTTTGCTATAAATGAATCGAAAGAACCTATTGGAGCTTGTTCGGATACCGAAATAGCAAATGCAGCAACAGCTATATCTTCACTGGCTACACTTTCTACAGAAGTACTAATATTTTCAAATAATAAAAAAGAGCCAGTATAATCAATAGCTATATCTACTAAAGCTGACTCAACTTGTCCAGTATTATGAATATCAATAAATAAATTAGCATACTCCCCTGGATCTAATCTTCCATTTCCATTCCCCTCACTATCATCAATAGTTAAATTACCAATTGCTAGCTTAGGTCCATATGAAGTTACCGTAAACGAACTATTCCATGTTTCAATACCATCTGTTGCAGTAATTAAAAATTTCAAACTTTCCATGCCTGGCAGGTTTTCGGCTACCTCAAAAGAAAATCCTTCATCAATGGTAATCGATTCCATAGTATCAAAATCACCATAATTTTCTGTATCATCACCCATGGTGATAAAAGCAGATTCACAAGAAACCATCACATCAACATTAGTATATCCAACATCACTACCATTAAACAAAGTCAGAGACAATAAAATAGACTCACCTGCTTCAATTTCACCATTATTATTAGGATCAACAATCACATGACTTTCGTAACTTGGACCTTGCTCACTGGTATTTTCTATAGCTTCAAAAGCATCTACTCTACCTGCTCCAAACACATTGTCTTTACCATCATTACCTAAATCAACAGAAGTTGTTTCTAAAATCATACAGATTTCCTCTGGAGATAAACCAGGGTTTTTAGACAATAATAAAGCCATAACACCAGCTACCCCAGGAGTTGCCATAGAAGTTCCACTCATTAAAGTATAACCATTGGTATTAAAAGCATCTGTTGATTTAATATCAACGCCAGGGGCACTCACATCAGGACGAATCAAACCCAATTCAGGATTAAAAGGATAATCTAAGAAAGGATCAATAGTTTCCCAAGTTGAAGGTCCTCTACTAGAGAAATAAGCAATATTATCACCATTATCAGTTGCACCTACACAAACTACGGAAGAAATTCCACCAATAAGTGTTTGATCGGGATTTAACCAAGGAGGAGGGCAATCACCAGGCGTACGCACATCATCAGGATTCGTAGTGCTACCACCTTCATTTCCAGCTGCAATAGATGCCACCACACCAGCTGCCAAAGTATTATCCAAAGTTTGTCTCCAAGTCACTCTATCAGGATTCCAAGAATGCTGCCATCCCAAAGACATAGAAAGAACTTGAGCGCCTTGCTCCACTGAAAACTCGATAGCAGCCCAAACACTTGATTCGTTTCCACTACCATCATCACCCAAGACCTTACAGCCCATAATCAAAGCATCTGGAGCCATACCTGTTTGAGAACCCGCCGTTCCATCACCAGCAACAGTTCCAGCGCAATGGGTACCATGACCATGACCATCCATTGGATCATTATCGTCATTATGGAAATCATATCCATGATTTGGATACTCATCACTGATCCACATGTGATCCATTAAATCTAAGTGATTATAATTAACACCTGCATCAATAACAGAAACAATCACATCCTGTCCAGTATATCCTTCTGCCCAAACATCATCAGCATTCACTTTAGTGACATTATATGTGATTTCATCTACCCCTTTAACAGAGGGATTTATTGGACTTGGATTTGAAGGAATAGCATCTATCAGCATTCTTTCCTCATCAATATCTATTCTTGCTATATCGGTTCGAGTAGACAAAGATTCAATTAAGGTTTCACTAGCCCACACATTTAGGACATTAGCGATCCAAAACTTTCTAATCATTTTAAAATCTGAGGAGGATTTTGAATTTAAATACTTCAATAAGTCAGCTTGAGCATCATGAGCAAAGACTTTTAAGTCCGTAACTACCGCTTGCCTTTTATCCTGCGGAAGCATTCCTTTTAAACTAGCATAGTCCTCTAGCATATTCTTTTGACTCTTTAGTCGAATGTTAATTCTCACTAAATCATCATTATTTTTTTGATTTAAATGTTCTATCAAATGAGGTGTTACCACACCTGGTTTTATTCCCGCCATAGAGGTAGTCCATGTGAAAAGATAGATAAAAACTAGTAGATAAATATTTTTCATAATTTTATATTAAGTAAATAAGTTTTTAGAGGTGTTTTAATAATTATATATATTAAACCTATCAAATAAATTATAATATCTTTTGAATTAGTTCTTTTTGTTTGCCCCTTCCCTAAAGGGAGCAAAAAAACTAATCAAACTTAATTTAATAGTTTCAATTTCATTATACATCGATTATCTAAATGATAATTTTTAAATTATAATAAGCATATGGGTAAACACCACATTTTATTAATAAGACCAATAAAAATGAGATGGTTGCCAAATATAGGGAAAGATAGAACAGAATAAGTCACAGTAAAGGAGCTTAGTAAGATTTTAACAAAACAAAAAAGTGAGATAGCCTTTTAGGACTACCTCACTTTGAGATATTCTAATCAACCAATAAATGGTTGAAATTACTATTCTTCTTCTTTAGTAACCTGATAGGTTTTTTTTGTACCGTATGCTAGGCCTAAACCAATGACTAAAGCTAGTCCTGAACCTATTGGGGCTCCGCCTCCTACTGGATCATGGTCTCCAACTCCTCCATCTGGCTCTCCAGGATCTGTTAATTGTGCATATGTTGGAGCAGTAATAATCATTAGAAGCACAGCTAAAGCATAAATTATTTTCTTTTTCATAATAAAATCCTCCTTATTTAATCATTACTTTTTCAGCAATGGAACCATCTTCAGTTACTACATTGACAATTAATACTTGGTTTCTAAAATCAGAAAGGTCAATTCTTTGATCTCCTGAACAATTATCCAAATTATAAACTTCTTGCCCGATAGTATTAAATACTTGAACATTAAAAGATTTTTCTGATTTCGCCTCAATTATCAAGTTAGAATAACTTGAAAAAATAGCGTAATTAATTATACCTGTCTCTTTAACTCCAGTAATCCCTTCAAAATGAAGTAGAAATCTATCTTCATTTCCATTAGCAGTACTTGAAAAACTGTATGCCATGTCTTCATCTAAAACAACGGTTTGTCCTTCAAATAAATCTTCTAAATAAATATCGACTGGAAATGACAAGTTAAAATCAGAAGCAGAAATACTATACTCTGCATCAACCTGCGATTTCAAATTTAATTTTAACGGATTTAACAAATATAGTGGCAAAGTTTTTCTAACCAAATCTTGACCATCTAAACTCATAAGATATAAATCTGGACTTTCCTCACTACCATAAAGCTTCTCTAAATCTAAAACATATGAATAATACTCAGAGGCGCCGTCATCGAAAGCTATTTTTACAGCATCAGCATATTCATTATTCTGATTTTGAACATTGATCATAAAATAATCCGAAGTATTCTCTTCGTTTTTTTCAAGATTACCAGTATTTGATACTGTCATATTACTTGCAGTAAATGATATTGATGGACTAGTGCCGTTTGCTTTGGCCATAAAACCTCCTAAAGCTGGTAAAACATAAGAGCCCGATGATTTTATATTATAACTTTTAGTTACAGAATTCCATATATTAATATCAGAGTCAACATTATTTCGTCCAATACTACCGTTCCATTCCAAACCACAAACAAACGGATTAGCAACTAAATTATACCCGCCTCCTGTATTTACAAGATTAACAGAAACATTACTCGCTGTTACATTTCCTTCAATTGAATATGTAGAAGAAGAAGGACTATAAATACTATAACCTAAACCTCTATCCATAGTATCATCAAATCCACCTTCATCGTTCCAAGTCCAGGTGCCATCAGAATGATATTGTTGCATGTAGCACCCATCAAACACATCGGTTGTAGACGCACCATCCATAGGACTTCCAATTAGATGCCACAAAGAACCAGTTACATAAACTTCTCGAGTTGCATTCATTGAAGATTTTAGTAAAAACTGTGCAGAACCACTTGCGTCTGATTTTAGAATAACGCCATCATTTCCAGAACTATTTGTAAACCCTCCAAGCGGACTAAAATCCGCACCAGGTTCAATAATAAGAGTTCCGTTAACAACAATTGAATTCAAAAACCAAGTGTTAACAGAATGTCTAATGATCACAGTTTCATCACTAGCTATAGTTAAAGATGGAGAGTTTCCATTTGGAAAACTCGCAGCAGTAGGACCAGACTCCCATATTGGATTAGCATAAAGACCAGAAGCTATAGTTCTAAAATACTTGTCCTGAGCTGATACGTGCCCCATAACAAATACTAATAATAGAATGGGTAATAATTTTCTCATTTTATAGATTTTAGGTTAATATTAAACTTTTTAAGCAGGTAAAGGCTATAAATCACCGACAAACCTACCAAATAAATAATTCCTGACCCAATTGGCGCACTACCTCCAATGGAAATAGCTCCCGGGTCTCCTGTCGGATCACCTCCAACAGGGGGTGGATCTCCTGCCAAACTAATCATGGGAATACATAGCAGGATAATAAATAATATAAAAATCAACTTTTTCACAAGCGTTAGTTTTCAGTGTTATTATTTTGATTGTATATATACTTTCTCTACAGTTGTTACATCTGCATTTACCACTTCAACAATATAATAGCCTGTCTTTTCATTTAAGCTAATTGAAATGATCTCATTAGATGAAGCAGTGGAGTAAACAAGTTTACCCACTAAATCATAAACATTAATTGTTTTTGCAGAGGCATTCTGATCAGATATTTTAATTATATCCTGATAGCCATACACATTTATTCCAGATTCTAAAATTTCATTAAAACCAACAGTTGAGTTTAAATGCAAAACAAACCGATCATTATATGATCCTCCACTAGAAAAATTAACAGTATACCCTTCTTCTAGTAGGTTGATTATTTCACCAGATTCTAAATCTTCCAATTCAACAATAAAGCTACCATCACTATTTTGAATATCTTCAAGCGCTATAGTAAAACTACCTCCACCTTCAGGAATATTACAGCCCAATGATACATTATAGGGGTAATCATTATAAATATTAATACAACTTGCCTTATCATCAGCAAAACTATAAAAGTCCATAAAATCAGGATCATTATTAAATAGAATTCCAGCATCATAAATATCATCAGCACCATTTGTAGCATCTGCCTGTTGATATAATACAGTTGTAAAAAACTGCCCTTCTAATGTTGCAGATACCTTGATAAAATTATTCACATATTCTGGTAGTGTTTTATCAGATTTGTAATAATTAACATCTGAATGAGCTTTATTACTATTTGCCAATGAAACATTACCAGTCCCTAGGGATTTCACGAAAAAACCCTGCATCGCAGGTATAATTCCTGAAGTAGCATTACCAACGGCACCTCCACCTGCACCTGCAACACCATTATGTGCAAGATAAGTTGTTCCGCTATAAACATAAAAGGCACTTCCATCACATTTAGTTCGAGTACCAACAGTCCCCCAATCAATACCACATGGATAAGGATTTCCTACCAAACAAAAATCAGCAGTAGTAGCCCCTCCAGTGCTAATTGTTAAAGTCTTATTTCCTGTATTAAACGAACCTGACTCACTATAAGTAAAAGGAGCAGTTGCCCAATATTCATAACCTTCACCAACTCCTAAAGGAGTATCTGTAGCATATATATAATCATCCCAACCATCACCAGGTGACAGATAGGGTCTTAAATAGGAATCATTAACTCCATCCCAAAAGTCTCCACTTACGACATCTCCAAAAATTGGCGAAATCAAATGCCACTGATCATCTGAAACATATTGATTGAAAGTACCAACTATACTCCCACTGGTAATATATGAACCAGTAATATTGCCAGAACTAGACTTTAAAACAATACCATCTGCACCAGCAGAGTTTACAATTTTACCACCTCCACTATTATCGGTTAGTTTACCTCCTGTTTCTATAACTATACTTGAAGATGCAGTTCCAATGTTTACATTTGAATTGTTCCCTTCTAATTCAAGTTCACCATTCACAACAAAATCTCCATTACCAAAACCACTAAATCCAACATATACTGTAAATGCACTACTACCATCTTCAACAATAACTTTTCCAGATGAAGCAATAGTAATTTCTCGGAGTAAAAATATATCGTTATTTCCATTATCATCAAGATATACAGTTGATGTAATCGTTGCGGCAGATACGCCAGGAACTTCTGTTGTAGCAACAAAACCAACACCATTATGTTTTTCCCAACTTTGAGAATTCCATAAATTAGCGGCGGTTGAAGCCCATCGATAATCTCCAGATGACTGAGAAAATCCAAATGAAAATATAAAAAGGAAAATAATTAATGCGTAAAATTTCCTCATAATAATTTAATTTTATATTCATAAATATGAATGACCACAAAGCACTATGCTTAAGCCACTTAAAACATTAACGAAATCGATTTTTTGATAAACAACACCATAAAACAACACTATTTACAGTATATTACCTGCAAATGTAGCAAAAACTTCCTAATTTATGCAATTTTTAGGGAACAAAATCATTAACAATTGGCTCATTTCATTGTTAATTAAGAAATAATTAGGATTCAGGATACCTGAATTTATCTGAAAAAAGATTGAACTTCTGGTTTTAGAAAGGCTTGAATCTCGGAAAATGGAATAAAAACATCAGAAGAACCTGTGCTTTGTGGTGCTATTTCGAAGACATTATAATAAAAGCCTATTCCTCCAGGGTGGAGATAGAAATTTTTGGTAACAGGAATGGAGTCTTGGAAAAACCCAACTGAACTTAAAGGGGCCTCGTCGTCTATCCGATAATTCTGACGCAACTTTTTCTCTAGTAAAGACTCCAATTGAGAAATGCTTTCTTCTTTGAAAACATCCTCTATTTTTAATACCTTATTTTCTTTCAAACTGAAAACCAAATATTTCCTCACCAAGGTACCATCTCTATCACCAGTTTTGGCATAGGTTTCAAATTGCAAACACAATAAGCCCGATTCATTATTAATCACATCCATCCTAATATTCTTACTCCAATTGAAAGTCTCTGGGAAACTATCTAATTTGATATTAGCCAAAGAAGATTGAAACTGCTGATAATAACGATCCTCTAGTTGAGACAGTATATCTTTTTGGTTTTGAGACTTGCCTCTATATCCAATATAATAGTAAATTCTATCTAAAAGCTGATGATAAACCGCCTCATCTAATTGTGCATTAGGAAATAATAGACTGATATTGAATTCCGCATTTGGATTCCCAATTTGATCATCAAAAAGCTTTGAAGATTGATAGACGGATAGGTTCAAAGGTATGCTTCCTTGTGCGTAGGTCGCTTTTAAAGTAAATTGAACGGGCTCCCCTAGGTTTTTATTGATCCACTCACCTGTGATTAACTTGGAATTATCTAAATGCCCCTGAAAAAAGCTGGAATAGTCTCCAAATTCATTGAGGACGAAGTTGTTTTGCTCGTCTACTCGTCCATCTAAAGCGATGGGCTTAGAAGTGATCCAGACTCCATCCTCTTTAAATTCATAATAATAAAATCCGGTAAAATCATTATGAGATTTGATGAGATCTGCCGTTAGTTTCAGCTCCTCAGAAATCAATCCAGTATAATGCTCATAAAAGGAATCGGAGGATTGCGACCAAGAAAGATTGGCGCATATAAAAAAACTAAAAACCAATACTTTTAAGGGAGATTTCATATTTTTCAATTTAATAATTTCTAGCTCCAAAAATAGAACTACCGACCCTTACCATGGTACTCCCCTCTTCTATGGCTAATTGATAATCGCCAGACATTCCCATAGAAATCTCCCTAAAACTATCCTGCTCTTTAAAAAAGCTCGCTTTTAATTCTTTGAAATTGGAAGCCAAATGGCCAAATTCTTTTCTAATGACCAATTCATCATCGATATAAGTCGCCATACCCATCACACCAATAATCTCAATATTCTTTAGATCTTTAAATCTAACATCCTCGAGTATCGCTATTGCTTCAGTCATATCCAAACCAAACTTAGTTTCTTCTGAAGCAATATGAAACTGCAAAAGGCAGGAAATAATTCTATCGTTTTTCTTGGCTTGCTTATTTATTTCTGCTAACAATTTAAAGCTATCCACGGCGTGCAGCAAAGTGACAAAAGGAGCTATATACTTGACCTTATTGGTTTGCAAATGCCCAATAAAATGCCATTGAATATCGCTTGGCAAAACCTCTGCTTTGGCAGCCAAATCCTGAGCCTTATTTTCACCAAATATCCTTTGCCCCTGATTATAGGCCTCCAGAATATCTTCATTAGGTTTTGTCTTTGAAACCGCCACTATCTTAACGTGATTAGGGATAAGATCTATAAAATGTCTCATATTTTTAGCTATTGTTCCCATATCGAATTATTATTTTTGCAAATTTCGCTTTTTTTGGTGAGTTATGCCAATAATAATGAAATGATCGCAGGGCAAAGGCCTACTTTTATATTGTCTACAGATTAAACCATGAAAATGACTATTAATGAACTCGTTTCGGTTTATGAAATCAAGGGCATAAAATGCTGTTTTAATGAAAACTAACTAAAAACCTGTTCGATTATTAAATAATTGCCACCAAGAAGCTCTAATTAAATGATTTCAATTGTACTGCCACAACAAAAGACCTACCAAAGTCTTACCAAAGCCTTATAAAAGATAACTACAGAAAACTTTGATTAGACTTTATACTATCTCGATCAATACAAATCAAGATAGAAGATAGCTTTATAAAGGAAAATAGGAATAATACCAATACTTAGTAAGAACCATAAATGCGAAAGCTCCTTAATCAAAAGAGTAAGAAGCTTTTATATATTTTTTCAGAATAGTTATTCCTTTATCAACTTTTCGGTTCCAATTGGCTTACCATCAATTTCTATTGATATGTAATAAATACCCTCCTCCCAATCACTTATTGAAAATGTAGATAACAGCTGTTGATGATTCATTTCTTTAATGGCTACCAAAGAACCGAGGCTATTATAAACTTTTAATACAGAAGATACTCCTGAAGATAAATTATGCTTGATACTAAAAACATCTTTAGTTGGATTTGGATAAACTGATGATATGTCATATTCCTTAAGCTCTGAAAAGCCAACTGCACTAGGGTTAAAAACCAGGGTAATAACGCTTTGATCAGCTTCCTCTTCTTTATTAAAAAAGATATAACTCACCTTTGTTAATTCAGTATTTCCATCTATTCCATTGGCCTTAAAAAATGCGGTAAAGCAATTTTCACCAAATAATGTATCCATAGATTGAATATAGTATCCTTCCTCTGAACTAAAATCGAAGGAACTTTCATATTCTTCTCCACCAAAAGAAAAATATACCTCGTGACCATCTTCCATATTTATAACCTCTTTTTCTACTCTCATAGCAATGGAATCCATATTATGATTGAATAGTTTAACAGGATAGGAAACAAGAACATCGGGTTCTCCTGTGACTAATGTTTCTTTATTTAAAAACATCTGATCGTTTTGATCGAGAGGAGTAACTGAGTTATTTAGAAAGTGATAGGTCACATAAACAGAATCTACAATTTGCCCTTCAGCGCCTATGGTTAAAAAACTATATACAAAAGTAGAAGTACCAATTTGTCCTTGATGAAAATAGTTGCCTAAAAAATAGGCATCAGATGGAAGCATCTCACCCGGTGCTAATTCCCATACATTTGGTGTAATATACTCTGCAGCAGGAACATCCTGTGCTAGTGCACGAAACACATTGAAGGTACCATTAACCACTTGTATTTCATTCTTTCTTACCTTAATATTCAATACTTCATCACTAGTGTTTTTTAATAATAATGTGTCTGTAAGTATAGGTCTTGCTGAGGCAAAATGAGCAAAGGACAAGAGTTCAACTCCATTTTGAAGTAAGTCCCCATCCACCATGTAAATTTCAAGTTTATCATTTTGAGCTTGAATATTAACATGAATAGACCATAAAAATAGAAATGAAAATAGATAAATAAGCTTATTCATAATTTTTTGTGTGTTAATAATTAATTTACTGTTTATTTTTTGGAAACCCAAAATTATAAAAATTCCGGCTAATTCAGAATTAAAAAATTAATTCTACCCATCAAAACGGCTCATGTTAATTTTTATGGGGAGAATCAGAATAAAGAGTTCGGATTAAAGAGTAGCAAATATGAATTGATGTTTTGCTTCACAAGGCATAATATTTAGTGTAGATTGAAATTATAGCCTTTTTTA
>NZ_JABKBZ010000032.1:0-58530 GCF_013166635.1 Lentimicrobium sp. S6
TAATAGTAAAAATTAAAGGGGAAATGATCGAAAAACAAGAGTATATAACACGTTAGAAATACAAATAATAGATAAAAAGCTAAAAAAACTGTCCATTTAAGGAATCCTTACGTTATGCAACGGTCTTATATTTCTAACCCTTTATTCTCTTGGCAGTATTTTAAAGAGTTAACAATAGCCATTTTATGATTTTTTCTGGTAAATATATCCACCCAACCTACAGTGGTCATGGTGATAAAATAGGCCTTATCAGGTTCATGTATTTTATATTGGTCTGACATAGCATAAAAATAATAAAAAATGGGATATGCACTCGGAAGGCATTTCCGAGTGAGCTGGGATCAACAATAGCCATTTTATGATTTTTTCTGGTAAATATATCCACCCAACCTACAGTGGTCATGGTGATAAAATAGGCCTTATCAGGTTCATGTATTTTATATTGGTCTGACATAGCATAAAAATAATAAAAAATGGGATATGCACTCGGAAGGCATTTCCGAGTGAGCTGGGATCAACAATGGTCATTTTATGATTTTTCCTGGTAAATATATCCACCCAACTTACAGTGGTCATGGTGATAAAATAGGCCTTATTAGGTTCATGTATTTTATATTGATCTGACATAGCATAAAAATAATAAAAAATGCGATATACACTCGGAAGGCATTTCCGAGTGAGCTGGTCTGGTAAGGCTTTGTGCTACTCCCCAATCTCAATCCTAACCACATCATCAACCTGTAAACCCAATAAACCAGCTGCACGGCCTCTGTTTTGAGCAATTTCGAGGAGGTTGTCAGAACCAAATAGCGCTACCAATTCACCTTCTCCCACATCGCTATAGCTGCTGCGGATTTTATTAATTTTATATTTCCCAGCTCTGAGTAAAATATTAAATGGTTTGCTTTGTACCAATTCTTGGAAGAGGGTTTCAGAAATATTAGTCACCACATTTTCATAACGGTCGATATAGATCACTTTTCCTTTAATCACTCCCGTTTCCGTTACTGGTTGAAAAGCCATTCTATTGGTGAGCTCGGGTAATCTGTCTCCTAACTCTGCCAATGGTTCGCCTTTTACCACATGCAATGCAGCTTGTACAAAGGTGTCTTTTGTAGAGAATGTGTATTTATTTGAGGTTTGGATGATGTCTACTTCGTAGATTTCCTCTGGAATTTCATCAAACATCAAGGAGAAAATACCATTATCAGCGCCTATAAAATAATGCCCTTTATGTTTGATCAAAACATGAGGATGTTCTAGAGAAGCTTCAGAGTTAACGCCCACAATATGGATGGTTCCATCTGGGAAATTATCCCAAGTATTTCGCAAAATATATGAAGCTTCGTTTAAATCGAAAGGTGCAATTTCATGTGATATATCAACAGTTTGAGCTTGTGGAATGTATTTTAAAATAGCCCCTTTTACCGATGCTAAATAATGATCTTTTATTCCCCAGTCAGTTGTTAATGTGATGATAGGCATGAGTCTTGAAATTTGATGTTTAAAGACCAAAGATATTAATAAATCGGATTGCTAAACTTTGAAAAATATTTTGTGATGAAGAATGTATTGTTGATAAAGGGGGGGCATGAAGCTAGAAGTCCGAAGCTAGAAGTGACTTCGTTCTTCGAACCTTTCCTTATTGTTGATGTCTATACAAATTTAATCACTAAGGCCGGATTCAAATTCTTGAAGGGTTTGTCCTGATTTTAATTTCCATTCTGTTAAACCATTTGCACTTCTTCCCATGATAATCATGGCTGCTGATGAGGAAGAGCTAAAAAGGTAGTCTTTGCTAAGAATGAGTTTATTATCAACTTCAATGATTACTTTTTCTTCAATTAGAGCATCTCTGAGTTTTTTCATTGTTTGAGGATACGATTTTGTTATTGGCTCAGCTACCTGAGAATTTTCAAAAGCTACGAATCCTTCAGAAGTTGATTTTCCTGTTCCATTCGCTCCTCTAGTAGCTGAAATATAAAACCAATCATCATTACTTGGTGAAGTTTGATTGGTTTCAGCTTGTCTTATTTGCTCAAATGTATTATATCCTAAGGTATTTATTAGCGTTAAGACATTAGCCAAGTATTCCTCCATTTCTGCTCGGTCAGATTCTGAAATGCTAGATTGTGTTGGTGTTTGAGAATTAATGATATCGTAGCGATTAGCTTTCGTTGCTATTTCGTGAAGTCGGTTTTCTAGATATTTGATATGTGCTTTATTCAAGTTGTCATCTTTACTGATAAAGACAATGGCATCATTCCAGAAATCTTTTTCTTTTAGGTGTTGAATGAGTCTTTTATAAATATCTTCAGCTTCACCAATATAAATCTGTCCTTTTTCTGATAGTTCTGTTCCTCTATTAAGAAGCATATAAACGCCAGTGGTCATTAACTCAGGTCTATCAGCACAAGTTTTGATTGATTTCCTCGGAATTTTATATGCTTTTCCAGTCCAATTGGATAATTCGCAAGCCAATCTTCCATTGGTATCTCCATCAATTAGGAAAAGTTTTATTGTTTTGCCAAATGTCATCTTTCTTATGTTAATGCATTATGATGCGATAAAGGTAATCATTTTAATTGCAATTTGAGGAGAAACAAATCGTGCTAAAGAAAGTGTTTTCAATAGAAAGAATGGAAGCAGCATGAAGTGGGAAGCATGAATCTTGAAGAAGTATGGACGCTTGTTTTTGGAGTTAATCTGTATTCTTGAGTTTAGGTATTTGTAAAAATTTGAATGAACCTGGAAGAACGAAGCATGAACTAACTTCGTGCTTCGAACTTCAAGCTTCAAGCTTTTTCCCTACTTCTCAACTTTAGACAGAAGAACAATCCCAGCTTCAGTATTAATCACAATTTCACCATTGACTACGGTATAATAATCATGGGTATAGCTGTCCATCAATAAATCACCATCCTTATAATAATCTCTTACATTCACTGAAAATTTTTCATTGGGGAGGTCTAGGCCAACGATGACTCTATCTTGTTTGCTGCCTTTTACATAGGAACGCATAAACACATAAGGTGTATTGTTTAGCATTTTATGTTCCCCAGCTCCAACTGCAGGATGGGCATGTCTGAATGTGCCTAGTTTCTGCCAATGCTCTAATAAATCTTTGTCATAACTATCATCCCATGTCATGATGCTTCTGAGGTTCACATCGCCTTCTGCTCCTTCGATAATGAGTGGACGGGCAATCTCGTCACCATAGTAAATTTGAGCTTGACCCGGGCAAAGTAATAGTTTTGTAGCTGATTCGTAAGTTCTTTTTCTTTCCTTGTCAAATGGCCAGCTGTCGTCATGAGAGCTCACGTAGTTCATAAAAGTGACTTCGCTCAAATCACCACCATTTAGAAAGGCAGCATAGCTAGAGAATAATTCTTCATAGCTTTTATTGGCATCGCCTTTAAAACCGAAGTTGATTTGGCTATGGAAACCATTGGCAAAATAGTCTACTTTTTTGTCTCCAAAGTCGAATATTCTACCATTGTTAGCGTTGTAATTATAAGTTTCAGCCAGCATAAAGAAATCATGGTTTTCTTGTATAGGTTCCGGGTTATTGGCTTTCCAATCTTCAAAAGCCAATTGAGCTTCTTTGGCTAAGTCGGCCCAAACATCGGCTTCGGTATGTTTAACGGTGTCTACTCTAAAGCCATCGATTCCGAATTTGCGTATATAATCGGTAATCCATTTGATGATATAATATCTTGGAGTTCTAGGGTAGCCGGTTCTAGCGAAGAATGCATCTAGCTCGTCCAGCTCTTTTTGCTTTCTACCTTGTTTCTCCCATTTTTTGAAGAGGGCTTCAGGAATTTCAACCTCCTCAGTTTGGTCAGTTCTCACATCTGGAAGATTCTTCACCAAAGTACAGAAGACAGTAGAGTTATAGTCTTTGTATTCGCATTGTGGTTCCGTTCTTACCCAATCAGCTGGCCAAACAGGGTCTTTCTCAGTCACAGGACCTGTATGGTTTATAATCACATCCATTAACACTCTTATGTTTTTGGTGTGAGCAGCTTCCATGAGTTCTGCTAAATCGGCTTCTGTTCCAAAGTTGGGCTCCATACTCGTCCAATCCTTAATCCAATAGCCATGAAAAGCATAGGTGTTTCCTTGTCCCTCATTTACACTACCATGGATTTGCTCGTTAACTGGCGAAAACCAAATGGCATCTACTCCAAGCTTATTAAAATACCCCTCCTCTATTTTTTGAGTGATTCCTTTGATGTCTCCACCTGTGAATTGACGTAGTTGCTTTGTATCGTCTTTTCTTGCAAAATTGCTGTCGTTGCTGGTGTCACCATTATTAAACCTATCGGTGAGCATAAAATATACTGTAGCATTATTCCAATCGAATGCTTGGGCTTTGGGCTTATCTTCTGGAGCAAAAACACCAGTCATTAGACTCACAAAAAGTAAGATATTTGTAATAAACATGTGTGTAAATTTATTGGTTATTTGACAAAAATAGGTGTTTTTTTTGGTTATAAATCATTAAAACATAGGTATTTTTAAGCAAACGTTTGCGGAAAATGAAGCTTACTTTTGTAAGAATGATAATATTTTACCGGTTTTTCTGGCTTAAAATATTTGTTGTTTTTTAAGGCTTTTATTGGGCTATCCTAAGTGAAAAGAGATTATCTTTGTTTTTGGTAATAAACACTATTTCCTTATCAATGAAAGATTTAAAAACTACCAACACCCTGCTGCTGTTTATAGTGATCCCTTTGGCGTTTTACTTGCTGAAGTTATTGTCTTTTATTTTTATTCCTCTTATATTTTCTATGTTTATTGCTTTGTTGTTTCTGCCGCTTATGCGTTGGTTGACAAGAAAGAAAGTGCCAAAGCCTATCGGTGTATTTTTGGTTATTGTTATTATTGTTGGTTTTTTAAAGCTTGGAGGCGAAATGGTTCAGTTAACCACTAATGAGATAATGGCCACACAAGAAAGCTTTATGGACAAAGCGGAGACTAAAATCGTTGAATTAATAGTTTTAGTGGAGTCTTTTTTTGGAATGGAGCGGGTACAAGGAGAAAATGTTTTAAAACATTATTTTAAGGATAATTCACTCATGAAGAATTTTGGTTCTACCTTTCAATTTCTTCGTTCAACAGTGACCATGACCTTGATGACCGTATTTTTTGTGGTGCTGTTATTATCTGAATCTTTTAATTTTGAGAAACTATTGAAATCTACCATTTTTAAGCACCGGCATACTTCCATTAAAACATTCATGAAGATAGAGAAAGACATACTCAAGTTTGTTATTGTGAAATTTGTGATCAGTTTGTTTACTGGGATTGGCTTTGGATTGGCGTGCCTGTTTTTTGATGTCAGCTTTCCTTTATTTTGGGGCTTGTTTGCCTTCCTCATTAATTTTGTGCAAATGGTAGGTTCTGTGATTGCAGTGGTACTTTTAAGTTTGTTTGCATTTGTTGAACTAGATCCAACTGGAACCCTCCTCTTTTTTATCATCGTGATTATAGGTGTTCAGGTATTAATGGGAGGAGTGTTAGAGCCCATTTTTATGGGAAAAACTTTTTCTTTAAATGTAATCACAGTTCTGGTAATGTTGATGCTATGGGGATATATATGGGGGATTCCGGGTTTAATCATGTCTATTCCTATTACTGTTTTTATTAAAATATTATTGGAGCAATTTCCAAAAACTAAGATGATTTCTGATTTAATGTCGGGGAGTGATACAGGGATTTCTTTTCGAAAGAGGGCATAAGGTTTTGTGATTTGTCTTTTGTAAAGCCTCTGAATCACCCAGATTTAAATATAAATAATTCCTAAGAATGTGAACGATTCGTGAATAAATATGCAATTTGAATTGGTGTAATGAATTTTTTATTTAGCTTTAAATTAGGTGAATAACCTAAATATCAGCATTGTTAAATAAATAACAATAAAAACAGTATATTTGAGGGTAGTATAATTAAACATTTTGTTTTGGATACAGATACGAAAATACTCCATCCACTTAATAAACCGAGAAGTACTGGTACAACTATGTGTTTACAAGGTTTAACAGGTAAGTTTTTACACTCTTTTTCAAACTTTTTTCTTTCTGTTTCTGAACAAAATACATGTCGATTGATGATAAAAGAATAAGTTTTTCGAGGCTGTAATAAGCTTTAGACGACTTCTTAACATATAAACACATTAAATAATCTGAGCTGTCTACTCGCATGGACAGCTCATAAATAATGAAGATATGAAATCATTTGACGACATTGTAAATTCTCTCCATGAGGATTTTAAACCACAATCACGTACTTTAATCGATCTTGGCGTTTTATTATCTAAAGCATATTCTGTTTTAGGGAATGAGAAGTTTAAGGAGTTTACAAGATTCCAAAAAAACAATTCTGTGCTGCATACTCAGAGTCAAATTATCAAAGGTTTAATTAATGAACTTGGCGAGGTTGATATTGTAAGCTCAACCAATTACATGGTAAAAAGTGAAGGGATAGAACGATTTATCAAAGATATTAAGACCCTAGAATTAGAAAGTGAAAAGCCATTAATAGAGGAGGCTTTTATGAAGACATTTAATTTTGGAGAATTAAAGGCTCAGCTTTTATATTTGGTTTATACTTCTCGTGAAGGTTTGATTCGTTTAAAGAAAAAGATGGTATTGAGTCGAATAGCAGAATTGGATAATAAAGAGGATCGGCTCGAGTACTTAGATTCACTGGTGGATAGTATGAAGAAAACCGATAATTTTTACGATGAAGTGCAATATACTTCTTTGATCAAATTTATTGATTGTGAGTTAACCAAGTGGCAGCGAGTGGTAGAGAATTCTAAAGATTTTAAAAGCTTTTCTTCCAGCCAAGAACTTCATGATTTTATGGTAGAATTAATCCGCAATAAATTAGAGCCAAAAATCCGCAAAGAAAAAGGTTTCCTAAAGTTTTGGCGCGATATAGATATGAAGGCTCAAACCAAGGAAAACGAATTCTATCCCTATATTAAGAGCATTTTAGAACCACTTTGTAATAATAGAAATATTAGTATTACTAGTGAAAATGTAGTCTCCAATGGACGTATAGATCTTACCTTTTCTAGTTCCTCTTTTAAAGTGTGTATGGAAATCAAAAAAGCACATCACAAGGATGCCATAGAGGCTATCAATACGCATTTTGCTGATTATATGGATTGTCAACGTACTGATCATGGGATTTTTCTTCTTTTATGGTATAAATGCGAATCGTATTTTGAAAAGCCGAAGAAATATCATGATCTTAATGAGATGATTTCAGATATTATCATAGAAAGTGACGATTATCAATATCAAATCTTGGGGATTGAATGTACCAAGCCAAATTGCTGTTTGCATAATCAATTGATTTACGAAAAGGATGATTTATACGAAACAGCATAGAGTAGGTTTTGGTATGGGTAGCAGCAACAACTCTGTTATAGTTTATAGAATATTATAAGAGGTTCTATTTCTTATCAGCTATATCGAAGGCCATTAAAGCTTGACCATGTCGAACATATAGTACCTTATCCTTGATAACAGGATGTCCCCAATGTGGGCCTTTGCCATGTGGAATCCTAAATGAACTTATGACTTCAAACTTCTCTGGGTTTGGTTCTAAAATTCCAATATGTCCACGTTTTTCTTCATAAATATATAGGAGGCCATCGGCGTAAATGATATTTCCTTTATTGTTCCATTTTTGAGAATAAGAGGCTTCTCCAGTTTCCCAGTTGATGCAGCACCAGTCACCATTGGCATTGTTTATCCAGTTGGATCCATAAATATATCCGTCAATGAGAACCACACCCCCAAAGTGCACATCAAGAATGGAGTCGGTCCACATCAAGTCTATTTTTCTAAAGTCATCTGAGAGTTGGAATTTAGCACCCACATGGTTATATCCACTGGTGATATATAGCTGATGGTCTTTGTAAACAGGATTATTGGTATTGATTCTACTGGCTCCAGCACTGTTCCATAAGGCGTAGGCATCTTCATCATCTATCCATGAGTAATTATGCTTGAATAGGATTTCACCATCATCAATATTTACTGCAAAAACATCATTAGAAAGGACATTAACGGCGATTTTCATCCCGTTTTCTTCAATTAGAATAGGAGAGGCGTAGGCTGCTGTATCTTGTAAGCTTTCAGTTTGCCATATGGTTTCTCCAGTGTTTTTATCCAAAGCCACCATATTGGTTTTCATACCTCCTACACTAACTAAGACTTTCTCGTCTACTACCAATAAGGACTCAGAATATCCCCATTGGCCTGTTCTGCCTTCAAACTTGTCAAAGACATTAATTCTCCAGATATTCTCTCCGCTAATGGCATCAAAACAAGCTACCCAACAATATCCACTTTGCACATAAAGTCTATCATCAATAAGCGTCGGAGTACTGCGACTGTCAGAGAAGGACTCTGTCCAAGCCTCACCAATGGGCTGTCTCCATTGTTCTTGCCCAACTTTATTAAGGGCTAAAACATAATCTAAGGTATCTACCAAACCTGTTACATAAATAAAATTTTCTCCAATTACTGGGGAAGAATATCCCGTGGGTAAAGAATCGTTATACCACAATAATGTTGGGCCTTCCTCTGGCCATGATTTTAAGAGATTAGCCTCCTCAAAGATTCCGTCTCTATGGGTGCTGCGCCATTGGGTGCTCACTTGAGCAGAAATAGAAAAGGCAAAGGATAAGAATAAAGAAAGGCAGATTAGTTTTCTCATGGTTTCATGGTTTTTTCGGATAAAATCATATTTTTTGCGAAGCTATATTATTTTTTGCAAAGAGTCAAGAGTTTGGAAGCATGGTGCACGAAGCATGGAGCGTGAAGCTGGGAGCACGAAGCGGGGTATTCTTTTTCTTAGCGGTCTTTGCGTCAAAAAAAAACTTTGCATTTTCTTTGGGTGAAATTTTATAGTTAAGAGGGTATGGATTTTCTGACATCTAACATCCGTCACCCCGCATCGGTCATCGAGCATCGAGCATCACGCCTCTATCTTCCCACTTTCAAACCTGTGAATAATGCTGGCAATGGTGGAGTCTCCTGTAACATTTACAGTGGTTCGGAGCATATCTAACGGACGGTCGACAGCAAAAATTAAAGCAATACCTTCACTGGGAACGCCAATGGCGGTAAGCACAATCACCAACATCACAATTCCAGCTCCCGGAACAGCGGCAGAGCCAATACTGGCCATGGTAGCTGTTAATACTATGGTTAATTGTTGACCAAAATCTAAGTCCATACCAAAGGCAGAAGCAATAAAAACAGCGGCTACAGCTTGGTATAAGCTGGTTCCATCCATATTGATGGTGGCACCAATGGGGAGGACAAAACTGCTCACTTGGTTAGAGATTTTTAAGTTTTTCTCGCAACATTCCATGGTCACTGGTAGCGTGGCAGCCGACGAGCTGGTGGAGAAGGCCAGAAGTTGCGCTGGAGCAATTCCTTTATAAAATTGAGAAAGTTTTACTTTGGTGAAAAACTTTACCAGAATGGGATAGAATCCGAAAATGAGAATGAGCAATCCTAAGACCACTGTCACAGCATATAGGCCAAGGGCTTTAAAGAGATCTATATCCCCTTTCATATCCACAATAATAGTTCCAAGAAGGGCAAAAACACCTATGGGTGCGAACTCCATAATGAGGTCTATCACTTTTAAAATCACCAGATTCATGCTGTTGAAAAAGTCTCTAACGGGTTTGGTTTTGTTTTCAGGCAGTATGACAATGGCAATGCCAATAAAAATGGAGAAAAAGATGATTTGTAGCATATTGCTATTATCGGCAGCAGCCCCAAAAATATTTGAAGGTACCAAATCCACCAAAAACTGCAAGGGAGATTCATCTTCTAAAACAGCAGCACTCTCTTGTTTGGCTTCCACTTGCGAGCTATACATTTGAGTGTATTTGGCTTGATCTTCTTGAGGGAAACTGGCTCCGGGATCGATAAGATTAACCAAAACCAAACCAATAGTAATGGCCACTACTGTTGTAAAAAGATAGAAAGAAATGGTTTTTAAGCCCATGCTGCTGAGCTTGGAGATATCTTTTAAATTTCCAATTCCACTAATGAGCGAGAAAAGGATAAGAGGCATGGCTATCAACTTTAAAAGATTGATAAAAATAGTACCAAAAGGTTTGATATAATTGATGGTGAAATCTATCCATCCCGATTTACTAGCCATCAGACCATAAATAATACCAATGGCCATCCCGATGAGAATTTTCCAATGCAATGCCAACTTCTTTTTCTTCGCCATAGCGCAAATTTAAATTTTTTCCATGATTTTTTGAAAATCAGGATGATTATAGTCTATGTTTTCCCCTTTTAATTCAATTAAATCATCGCCAGATTTTAGGAATTGTAAGAGACGATGACTGTTTTCTATATCTGTAAAACTAGACTCAGAGGCATGTATGAGGAGGGTTTTATTAGTAGATTTTCTCACAAACTCCCATAGGGGAATCTTAAATTGAGTGAGGTAGGAGTGGGGAAGCATCCAGAAGTATTTTCTGAGCATGAGCGCATTCCAAGAGTAATATGGGTTTTCGAGTATAACGAGTTCTGCAGGAAACTCACCTCCTATATAGGCTGCCATTCCGCTCCCAAAATCTCGTCCAGCAATAATTAAGCTACTGGAATCTGCCAAGCTATGAGCCATTTTATACCATTGCTGCGCATCTTTATACATATCCTCCTCCGATTGGTAATAAGAAGTGGATTTTCCATTCCCTCTATACTCCGGAATGAGGACATCAAACCCCATTTGATAGTAATAAATTGATTGAATATCAAAATTCTCCGATTGATAATCTCCATTTGGGAAATACAGAAGCAATCCTTTGGCTTTTTCTTGCTTGAACCATAAAGCATGTAAACTTACTTCTGGGTTAATATTGATTTCCATTTCCTGAAAATTGTTTTTAAAATCGTAAATATAGTTTTGTTCTAGTTGGTCATGATTAAAAAAGAAGGAATCTTCGTTTTGAAAAATATAACTAGTTGCAGCTATATAAAGCATTAAAACTGCAATGGCTCTGATGATAAATTTTCTACTCAATGTCGTGTTTTTTGCAAAGAAACAAAAAAAGAATGATGAAAATGAGTTCGACGCATTATATAGATAGGAGTCAATTACTTAGCTTTTTTACTCACTATTACAGTAGCAATGGGCTATTTATTGATAAAATCGATAATTTTTAGATTTTTTAGGAAATAAAAGCAGGATATCTATCTGTCAGTAATACAGTATGATAGTTCCTCTGTGCTCCAAAATAGGTTAAATAATTATTTATAATCATCAGCTTTGCCTAAAAAATTATTTGTGGTTTGAAAATAAAGTATACATTTGTGGTTCAATTTTAATATATTACAATGAAAAAAGGAACAGTAAAATTTTTTAATGGATCTAAAGGTTTTGGATTTATTATTGATGACGAGACAAAAAAAGAATTCTTTGTACACGCTACAGGATTAATCGACGAGATTCGTGAAAACGACGAAGTTGAGTTCGAACTTAAAGAAGGAAAAAAAGGACTTAATGCAGTGGATGTTAAAGTAATTTAAGATATATTGTAATTTCTTTTAAGTACCAAAGGGTCGTTTTTCTAGGAAAACGGCCTTTTTGCTTTTTAAGAGAAAAAAATAACAGGAACAACGAAGCTAGAAAATGGAAGAGTTTGAATATCTAAATATGGTTGAAGACTTTTGGGTTAATATTTGTTTGGTTAGAAAACACATATCTCTATATCATTCAGCTCAAATACTAATTTTTTTCTAGCTTTTAATCTTGAATAAGAAGACAGTGACAATAAGAATGAATATGGAGTTCTATAGCCCCAGATTTTAGATCTCTCAACCTCTGAGATTTTGTATCCTTTTAGCCTTTCTTCATAGTAGACTTTCTCACCACCAATCGAGTTTTCATAATTAAATGTTCTTCAGAAATATCAATTTTATCATCAATATTCGAGAGAACCATTTTTATACTTCTAATACCGATTTTTCTACCTGGTTGATGTATGGATGAAAGTGAAGGTGAACTCACCTGTGCAAGATCAGAATTGCTAAAGCCAAGAACTCCAACGTCCTCAGGGACTCTAATTCCCATTTTCTTTAATCCTCTAATGACTCCTAAAGCTACATTATCACTCACACAGAAAATGGCATCAGGTCTATTGTCCATTTCCATGAGTTGTTTTGCTAATTTTTCTCCTTCATTTTGGTTGAACTTTTTGCAAGTGAGTAGCCAGTTCTTATGAAATTCCATATGATGAGCTTTCAAAGTATCTAAGTAAGCATCAACCCTTACCGTAGCAATAGTAGAGGAGCTTAAGCCTCTTAAATGCGCAATCTTTTTATAACCTTGGTCTATTAAATGAACAATACCTTCTTTTGTTCCTATATCATCGTTGGACGAGATAAGTGGTGTTTTGAGTTTCTTGAAATGGATTAGACGGTCTATGATAACAAAGGGAATATCTGTTCTTATGAGTTTTTCGAGTTTGGCTTTTTGAGAGCCTAGCTTTCTACTGGGAAGTATTAATATGGCATCCACATCAAGTTCGTAAAACTCTTGAATTAATTCCATTTCCTTTTCAGGATTATAATTACTCTCCGCAATAATCATTTTATATCCAGCTTTGGTAGCTTGGCTTAACATACCGCTTAATATTTGAGCCAAGTAATAATGGGTGAGCCGAGGGAAAATAACTCCAAACCTATAAGACTTTTTAAATTTAAGAGAAAGCGCGGTGGTATTGGGTTTGTAGTTATAAAGTGCAGCTGCTTCCTTCACCCTATTCTTCATGTTGTCACTGATCTCAGGATGGTCATGTAAAGCCCTTGAAACAGTAGCTATTGTTGTATTTAGCGATTTTGCTAGGTCTTTCAGTGTTACGCGCTTCATGTGTAGTTTATTGATTATCTCAGAATTATACGCAAATTTAACAAATTTTAAATTAATTGTCAACCGTAAACGTTTACGTAAAATTTGCTTATTGTGTGGTGTTAATTTATATTATTTCTTTGTTAACAATTAGATCATCAAAACACAAAATATTATGAAGAAATTTACTTTTTTATTCATGTTTCTTAACCTAGTTTTTGCATTAAATATATATGCACAGACTACTGTTACAGGAACAGTGACAGATGAAGATGGATTATCTATTCCTTCAGTATCTGTAATTGTTAAAAACACATTGAACGGAACCATTTCTGATATGGATGGTAATTTTAGCCTGAACGTGGAGAAGTTCCCCGTTACTTTAGTGGCCAGTTTCGTTGGTTACGAATCTGTTGAAGTCGATGTCACTTCTACGGTGCCTGTTAAGGTTATTTTAGCAAGTGGAGTTGGGCTTGAGGAGGTCACCATTACAGGTTCAATGACTGTCCGTACAGAAAATGAAGCAGCCATGTCTATGACATCCATGAAAGCAAAAGAAATTCAAATGAAGGCAGCCAGCGGACAAGCTGACATCCTTCGTTCGATTCCTGGAATTACCGCTGAAGGTGGAGGAGGTGAAGTAGCAACTAATGTATTTGTTCGTGGATTACCTTCTGGTGGACAATATGTATTTAATCCATTACAGTATGATGGAATGCCTACAATTAGTACTTTCGGATTGAACTCATCTGCACATGATGTTTATGTAAGAAACGATTTTGGTATTCGTATGTTAGACTTCCCTCGTGGTGGTGCTGCTATTCTTTATGGCGCAGGTTCTGTTGCTGGTTTAATCAACTATATTTCTAAAACAGGAACAGAAACTCCTGAAAACATTATTCAATTTGAAGCTGCCGATCAAGGTCGCATGAAAGCTGATTTCTATAGTGGTGGAAAATTAGGTGGTGAAGGTTCTAAAACTTATTACGCTCTTAGTGGATTCTATCGTTATGATGAAGGTCCTATCAAAACGGGTCTTCCAACACAAGGTTTTCAATTAAGAGGTAATGTTAAACAATTATTCGACCATGGTTCTTTAGTTTTATCTGGTCAATATATTGATGATAGAGTACAATTTTTCTTGCCCCTTCCATTAGATGGAGATAGTAGAGAATTTGCTACAGGTAACGATGGTGAAGAAGTGAATACTATCCAAACGGTGCATGCCAGCAATATTTCTTATCAAACTCCTAATGGAGTTTATCATACTCCAATAAAAGATGGTGTTTCTACCAAAGGTGGTTATTTTATGGCCGATTATAAACAAGAATTTTCTAGCGGTTTACGTTTAAACACTAAACTTCGTTATGCTCGCTATCAGCACCAGTTTAACCTATTCTTAGCGGGTTCTGGAAATCCTCAATCTTTAACTGATTTTGTAACAGCTATAGACCCTGAAGCTACAAATATTGTAGGAACAAATACAGGCACTACTAGAACAATGCCTAATTCTGACAAAGTTTTAGTGAATACTTTATTAGATCGTAATCGTCCGATGACTGATTTAGCTGGTGAAATGAACTTGACTCAAAAATGGGTTACTGGTGAATTAGAACACCACGTTACTTTAGGAGGTTTCTTCTCTCGCAGTGAAGCGGAAGACCAAAATATTCAATCAAGATATGTAAGTGAATTTAATTCTATTCCACAGTTGGTGGACATTACTTATACCTCAGGTGGAAACGATATGGTATTGAGCCAGAATGGTGTTTTTAATCCAGGTGCGGCATATGCTAATAACTTCATTACTGCCAATAAAATGGCCGGTTATTTAACGGACGAAATGCAAATTGGTCGTTGGAGAATTGACGTAGGTTTACGTGTAGAGAAAATTAGTGCTGATGTAACTAGAGAAGGTAATACAACTTACCAAATGAGCGAAGATGAGTCTCTTTCCTCTGAATTGCAGACTGTAAGTTGGGGAAATAATGCCTATTTAACTGGTAATGGTCAAGATACAGACTGGGCTGGCGTTTTAGCAGCTAACTATCAGTTAAATGAAAATGTAAATCTTTATGGTAACTTAACTAAGGGTTATTTCTTCCCTCAACCTCGTGGAATTCAGGTTTCATCTGACGGAACTGTCGGTTCTTACGAAACAGAGAAGATTTATCAAGGTGAAATTGGTGCTAAATATGCCAATAAGAAAATAAAAGCTACCATCGCTGGTTATTATGTTGATTTAAATGACAGAAGAGATGTGAGATTAATTGATGATCCAAATAACCCTGGAACAATTATAGAAGATGTAAGCACTAAGAGTACACGTAGTATAGGTGTTGAAGCTACTTGGGATTATGAATTCGTGAAGTATTTACACTTCAGTGGTAGTTTAACTTATCAAAACCACGAGTATGACGAGCATAAATCTACTCCAGAGTATGTTGGAAATAAATTAGCAAGACAACCTAACTTCTTATCAAATCTAGCTTTAGATTATTTTGGTGAAAAATTTGATGCTGGAGTTTCCATGAGCCACACAGGTAAAAAATTCACAGATGATAGTAATAATGTAGAATTAGATGCCATTAATATATTCAGACTTGACGCTGGTTACACCATGCGTTTAGGTGATAACGGAGAAACTTTGCGCCTTGGTGCAGCTGTATTTAACCTAACAGATTCTAAAGGACCTACAGAAGGTAATCCACGTGATTTATCACAATCAAATAGTGGTGTTTATTTTGTTGGTCGTCCAATATTGCCAAGAAGATTGTTCATTAGAGCAACATTTACATTCTAAGTTTATGATTTGTTTGAGCCGGAGGATTGTTCACCTCCGGTTCTTTTTTTAACTTTCAGAACATTATAAATCACAAAAACTACAGTAGATGAATTGGCTAGACTATGTTATCATACTAGTGTATTTTGCAGGATTCCTAGGAATGGGTTATTTCTTTAAGGAGAATAAAAACTCCACTGATTATTTTTTAGGAGGGAAAAGCTTGGGCTGGTTGCCTTTGAGCTTGTCAACTATGGCTACTCAATTGTCTGCCATTAGCTTTGTTTCTGCACCCGCCTTTGTGGCTTTAAAAGCTGGAGGAGGAATGAAATGGTTAACCTTTGAGTTTTCCGTTCCATTGGCCATGTTCTTTTTAATGGTCGTACTTGTTCCGCCTTTGTTCCGTTCTGGTGTAGTGAGTATTTATGAGTTTGTGGAGCGTAGATTTGATGCTTCAACTCGAATGATTTTAAGTGTAGTTTTTCAGATATCTAGAGCTTTAAGTACTGGAGTTATGGTCTATACCATTGCCATCATACTACAAGCAGTATTGGATATCGATTTCATTTATACCATTCCGCTCATTAGTATTGTTACCATTATTTATTCATGGCAAGGGGGTATGAAAGCTGTGGTTTGGGGCGACGCCATCCAAATGGTGATTCTTTTCGGAGGACTAGTCATTGCCTTAGTTTATGGTTACTTCCTAATGGCAGATAGTGGTGGATCTTTATCAAGTGTAGATCCTGAAAGGTTACAAGTTATCAATAATAACTTCGGTTTTGGAGATGGTGAATATGGTATTTGGCCCATGATTATTGGAGGATTCTTTCTCTATGCCTCTTATTATGGTACCGACCAAACTCAAGCCCAAAGACTTTTATCTGCTAAAGATGAAAAAACAATTCGTCAGCTATTATTTGCAAATGGAGTACTAAGATTCCCAGTGGTTTTAATTTATTGTAGTTTAGGATTGGTACTTGGCGGTTTTATTTTAGTGGCACCAGAATTTGTGGATCAATTAGCTGTAGTTACACAAAGATATTTCCCAGCAGAGTATGCGTCTTCTGGAATTAAACCTGACTTAATGGTTCCTGTTTTTATCGTTAATTATTTACCTCATGGTTTAATAGGTATTTTAATGGTGGGGATTTTATCAGCAGCCATGTCTTCTTTAAGTTCTACCGTAAACTCTTTATCAGCAGTTACCGTGGAAGATTTCTTTAACAGAGGGAAAAAGAAACTTTCTGGAGTGAAATATATGATGGTTTCAAAAGGTGCTGTAGTCTTCTGGGGAGCGGTTTGTATTGCCAGTGCTTTTTTATTAGGAGGAAGTGAGAGCTCAGTTATTGAAATTATAAATGCTATTGGTTCTGTATTTTATGGACCTGTTTTAGCCACCTTCTTATTGGCTATTTATTCCAAGAAAGTGAATAAGTATGGAATGAATGCAGGTATTATTCTTTCCGTACTGATTAATCTGGTTTTTTCTAAAACCATGCAGCAAATTTTCGGTTTCGATCCAGGAATCGATATCTTTTGGATTTGGTTGAATTTTACCGGATTTGCTATGTGTGTGATTATAGCTTATGTAGTAAGTTATATCAGGAAAGACCCCAATAACAAAACCTCACAAGTTAATTATAAAATTAGAAAAGAAGATTTTTTCTCCAAAGAAGGAATCATGCTTATCGTATTCTTTATGGTGATTTTCGTCTTTAGTTTATTCGTACCGCAAATATTTGGATAATAATTATTAGAGCTCATGAAAATAGCCTTATGTCATTTTAGAGTCGGTGAAACCGATGGTGTTTCCTTGGAGATGGACAAGTGGAAAAAAGCACTTGAACAGCTTGGGCATGAAGTCATTTTTATTGCCGGAAGCGATAAAAGGGGAGAGGCAGAGATTATTCCTGAGCTGCATTATCAATATGCTATTAATAACAAAATAGTGCAGCAAGCTTATGGCCAAACAGAGTATCCTTGGTCAGAAGAAAAACTTAGGGGCAGAATACTCATGGTGGCTGAACTCATTGAACAAGCTTTGCTAGAAATTATTCGATGCCGTGCCATAGATGTGTTGATACCTAATAATATTCTTTCCTTGGGTTGGGGATTGCCTGCGGGAATTGGTTTTGTCAATGCCATAAAGAAGTCTAAAGTGAAAGCCATATGTCATCACCACGATTTTTACTGGGAGAGAGATTTATATGCCCATCCTAATCATAAAATGATTGAAGACATGCTGAAGGATTATTTTCCTCCTGTGCATCCACGCATTGAGCATGTTTGTATCAATAGCATTGCGCAAGGCGAGTTAAAATCTAGACATGGAGTAGAAGCCGATGTAGTTCCCAATGTTTTCGATTTTGATCATGACTTGATGAAGGTGGATGATTATAACCGAGAGATGAGGAGGGAATTTGGAATTCAGAATTCCGATATTGTTTTGCTTCAAGCCACACGAGTGGTGGAGCGAAAAGCCATTGAAATAGCCATAGATTATGCAGCAGCTCTGGAGAAAAAACGAGACCTACTCGTCAACCAGAAATGCTATAATGGGGAATCATTTACGGAGAAAAGTCATATATACTTAGTCCTAGCTGGTCAGTCAGAATCCCCAGAATATTTAAAGAAATTGAAGCTTTATGCTTTGGAAAAAGGCGTCAAGATAAAAGACATCAGTTCAAATGTTGAACCCGAGAGAAGTGAAAATACTGAGGAGAAGAAATTCTCCTTATGGGATGTTTATACCATGGCCGATTTGGTGACTTATCCAAGTATTTTGGAGGGTTGGGGAAACCAGTTTTTAGAAGCTTTGGTGGCCAAATTGCCTGTGGCTGTTTATAAATATCCCGTTTATCAATCAGATATCGAAAAGTATCAGTTCAATGTGCTTTCATTTGGGCATCAACATCAATCCGATAATAATTGGGTGCGTGTTGATGAAGAGAAAATAGAAAAAGCCGCAGATGAATCTATTAAATACCTTTTGGATGCTGATTATAGAACAAAACAAGTAGAAGAAAATTATAATACAGCAAAACGCGAACTGTCCATCGATGGTTTACAAAAGATGCTAGCAAAAATATTTTGAGGATGGATATCATAAAGCAACATATCGAATTTTTATATCCGGAGCAATTAAATGAAACACTGTCGGCTATAGCAAAGTTAGTTGAGGAGTATAGTGACTTAATTGAAAAGAAGGACTTTCTACTGAGTAAGGAAGATGTGATTTTGATTGCCTATGCCGACAGTTTTATTCAGGGTGATGAGCCCAATTTGACAAGTCTCAAGAAGGTATGTTCTACACATTTAAAATCCATGATCAATACCATCCATATTCTTCCTTTTTATCCATTTACTTCCGATGATGGTTTTTCGGTGGTAGATTATAAAGAGGTCAATCCCGAATTTGGTACTTGGAAGGAAGTTTTGGAGCTCAATCAAGAATTTCAGTTGATGTTTGATGCGGTGATTAACCACATTTCTAAATCATCTGATTGGTTCCAAGGATTTTTAAGCGGAGATAAAAACTATGACCAGTTTTTTATTGAAGCCAATCCCAATCATCCTGATTTACATCGAGTGACTCGTCCGCGAACTTTACCACTCTTACATCCTTTTTTAAAACAAGGGCAAGAAAAATATATTTGGACTACTTTTTCTGAAGATCAGATAGATTTAAATTATGAGAATCCTCAGGTTTTTTTGAGAGTCTTGGAAGTGTTGTTGTTTTATATTTCAAAGGGAGCAAAATTTATTCGTCTAGATGCCATTGCTTTTATGTGGAAAAAGCTTGGGACTACCTGTATTCATTTAGATGAAACCCATGAAATCATTATTGCTTACCGCAAGATTATTGAACAAATAGCACCACAAGTAGTTTTAATCACAGAAACCAATGTTCCTCATCCCGAGAATATCTCCTATTTTGGAGATGGCTTGAATGAAGCACACATGATTTATAATTTCAGTTTGCCTCCATTATTGGCATATAGCCTACATGCAAGGGAAGTTGACACCTTAAGCAATTGGGCACAGTCTTTAAAATTGCCTTCTGATAAAACATGCTTCTTCAACTTTACGGCTAGCCACGATGGTATTGGAGTTCGTCCTTTGCAAGGGATAGTTAGTGATGAGCAAATTTCCATGTTGGCCAATAAAGCAGAATGTCATGGTGGTTTTGTTTCCTATAAATCCAATCCCGATGGCAGTAAAACACCCTATGAGCTCAATTGTAATTATATGGATTTGCTCAGTTCACCAGAAGAAAGTATAGCCTATCGTGCCAAACGATTTATGCTCACTCAAGCAGTGATGTTGAGTTTTAATGGCGTGCCTGGTGTCTACTATCATTCTGTTTTTGGTTCGGAGAATGATGTGGAGGCAGTGAAGGCTTCGGGCATAAATAGAAGAATCAACAGAGCTAAAATTCAAGTTGATGATTTGAATAGGGAGCTTGAAGGTAAGTCAAGTCTAAGATATAGAGTCTATTCAGAATATAAGAAATTACTGGAATTGCGTCAGCAAGAAGATGCATTCCATCCTTTTAGTCAAGCTCTTTTTTCTAATAAAGATGCTTTATTTATTATCGAAAGGAAAAGCGAATCGGAAAGCGTTTACTGTCTATTTAATTTTTCCGATAAAGCCATTAATATAGAATCCCATACTAGTAATAAAGTCAATATGACATATTGGAAACCTGTAGAAACACAACTGGAGCCTTATGCTTATTTGTGGTTGAAATCAGTATAAATTCAAGAATAAAAACAAGTGAAGATGAAAAAGAAAACTGCTCATATTATATCTCATACCCATTGGGATCGCGAATGGTATCTCAATAGTAAATATACCAACGAATGGTTGATTCCATTTTTTAATAATCTATTTAGGATGTTTGAGAAAGAGCCAGATTATATCTTTGTGCTCGATGGTCAAATGGCTATGGTAGAAGATTATTTTGAGGAGTTGGACAAGCATAAGTATAATGTAAACGAGTACAAGCGTCAGATTAGAAAATATGTGAAGCAGAATCGTTTATTCATAGGTCCTTATTATTTACAACCCGATTGGCAACTGCTCAGCGAGGAGTCTTTGGTAAGAAATTTCACCTATGGAATTCAAGCGGCTAAAGAATTAGGTGGCGCCATGAATGTGGGTTGGATGCTTGATAATTTCGGTCAGATTTCACAAACTACCCAGCTTCACAAGCAATTTAATCTAGAAGGATTATTTGTTTGGCGTGGTGTAGAAATGGATCCCAATGATGTTCAGTCGGAGTTTTTATGGAAATCACCCGATGGAACTGTACTTCCCTCTATGTATTTATTAGATAGTTATAGAAATGTGATGCGATTAGCAGAGCATAATGACATTATGAAAGATCGAGTTTACGATGAAGTAAACAAGCTCAGCCCTTTTGCCACCACCAATCAAATTTTATTGATGAATGGTTACGATCAGGAGATGATTCCTGATGATATCCAGCCCTATATCAGTAATGGGAAAATGGATACCGAGGAGTTTGAAATCATCCAATCGAATCCGGTGAAATATATCCGTGATGTGATGGAGGAGAAACCCGATTTGAAAACCTTAGAAGGCGCTTTATATAGTGGAAGGTTTATTTCTGTTTTTCCAGGCGTGATGTCGGCACGTATGTATTTGAAACTTCAAAATGATGAACAGCAAAAGGCACTCGAAAAACGCGTAGAACCTTTGTCAGCTTTAGTATGGGCATTGGGAGGCGAATATGAACAAACCCAGATAAAAGAAGCTTGGAAAACCCTCCTCAAAAATCATCCTCACGATAGCATTTGTGGGGTGAGTATCGATGATGTTCATACCGATATGGAAAACCGAACCAGAGTGGTTCATATGCTTACTCAATCCTTAACAGAACAAAAACTGAAAGAACTTTGTAGCCTTATCGATACTTCTAATTCTGCTACTGAGGATGTGAAAATTGTCTTCAATACCAGTATGCAAGAGCGCTCCGAGAATGTGGATTTCGAAGATGCTTCTTATTATGTGAAAGATATTCCAGCTATGGGATATAAACTAATAGAGGAGTCTGATGAAAACGACGATAAGCTCCAAGTTGATGGTTTAGATATTAGTAATAAACATATTAAAGTATGTTTCAACAGTAATGGTAGTTTTACCATTCTTCACAAGAGTAGTGGGAAGTTATTTGAGAATTTAGGTATCATAGAAGATAGAGCGGATACTGGTGATGAGTATAATTATTCTTATCCCGATGTAGATAAAATTATTACTTCGGAACATGTAGAAGCACAAATAGAAATTGTAGAGCAAAGCGATTCAAAAGTTATCATTCGTACTCAATATGATTTGGAGCTACCAGAGTCTGATGCTGAAAACCATACTTGCAGAAGCGAAAAATTGAGGAAGCTTCCTTTGATAAATTATTATACCATTGAGTCGGATTCAGGAATTGTAAAATGTAAAACTCACCTGAGAAATACCGTAAAGGACCACCTGATGCGTGTGATTTTCCCAAGTGGTGTTGATACGGATATCGCTTATGCTGGAAGCCCATTCGATGTGGTGAAGCGTCCCATTCATATTGAAGATTATGATGAGTCTTCTATTCCTGAGGATGTAAAAAAAGTGATTATTGGAGCTAGAGAAGCCAAGCCTAATACTATTTTCTTGAATCGTGAATTTGTAGATTTAAATGATGGTGTGGATGGTTTGTCGGTATTTTCAAAAGGATTGCCAGAATATCAGGTGTTAAACGATGACCAAATTGCGCTTACTTTATTCCGCTCAGTAGGATGGATAGCCAAAGAAATTAATTCTAGAATTGGCGATGCAGGGCCAGAGATTTTTACTCCAGATGCCCAGTGTCTGCGTGAAATGCAATTTGAATACGCTGTTTACCCTCATGAAGGAAATATAGAGCAAGCCGAAGTTTGTCAAAAGTCGAATATTTATAATTCCGATCTCATTAGCTGTACAACCGATAAACATCAAGGTGAGATAAAAACAAATAAGTCCTATTTTTCGGCTAGTGATTCATTAAATACCATGAAAGTTACGGCTATAAAGAGAAGCGAGGATGGTAAATCCATCATTATTAGAGGATATAATTCAGCAGAGCAAAGTACAAAAGTATCGGTGAATAGTGCTTTCAAGATAAACAAAGCCAGTCTAAGCAATCTTTTAGAAGAAGCACAAGAAGAATTGAAGCTGGACAAGTCAGCGGTATCCTTTGACTTGGCCTCTAAAAAGATTTTCAGCATGAGATTGGATATTGATCGAGAAGACTTAGAAATGAGTAAAGATTGTGAGCTCATTGTTGACCAAAATAGAAACAGAGAATCTTTCGAAGATTATGAATATGCCGCTTATGTAACAGAGGAAGATATTCAGTCGGAAATTGAAAGAGCTGAGGAATTAAAAGATAGAGCACATCATCCCATGTGGCGTAGAACGGCATTGGAAGCTCAATTATCTGCTATTCTAGCTCGCAATAGGTTTAATGAAGTGAAGACTACTGAATTGGGTTATGGACTAAACGAAGCTAGAGTTCAACGTAGAGTTTACGATTATATTAAGCAGTTTAAAAACCCCGATGCAGAATAAATTTGAAACATTTTTTTTCATGAACTGGTTTCGTAAACAGGATTGGTTCAATAATTGATTTGATTAATAACACCCCCATGGCACCGTGAAGTATTTTTACGGTGCCGTTTTAAAGAATTGACAAATGTATAAAATCATAATCGCACCCGATAAGTTTAAAGGCGCTCTCAGTGGATTACAGTTTTGTGATATTGTGGAGGAGGCCCTTAAAAAACATTTGGACTCCGTAGAAATAAAGAAGCTTCCTTTAGCCGATGGTGGCGACGGAACGGTGGAGGTATTGGAGTATTATATGGGAGGTGAACGAGTGGAAGTAGAAGTACATGATCCGCTAGCAAGAATGATTAAAGCATCCTATTTATATTCACCAAAAAAGAGAATGGCTTTCATAGAAATGGCTGATGCTTCAGGTATTCGTTTATTAAAAAATGAAGAACTGAACCCATTAAAAACCTCAACTTTTGGAACGGGTGAACTCATTAAGCATGCCATTGAAAAAGGTGCCCAGCATATCATTTTAGGAATTGGAGGAAGTGCTACTAATGATGCAGGTATGGGGATGGCCCGTGCCCTAGGCTATCGATTTTATGATTTGAATCATGAAGAATTATTGGGGAAAGGAGAAGACTTAAACCGATTGATGCATATTGATACCACATCTGTTTCTCCTACACTCAAAGACATCAAATTTCATGTGGCTTGTGATGTGGATAATCCATTATTTGGTGAAAATGGTGCAGCTCATATTTACGCTCCTCAAAAAGGAGCCCATGCACCAATGGTAGCCACCTTAGATGGAGGATTGCAAAATTTCAGTAACATTATTAATAATCAGTTCAACTTTGATTTACAGAATATTGCAGGTGCCGGAGCGGCGGGAGGCCTTGGAGCTGGAACAGTTTTGTTTTTAGATGCTGAATTAAAATCAGGCATAGCTTTAATTAAAGAAATAGCCCATTTCGATGAGCAGATTAAAGGAGCCGATTGGATGATATCGGGCGAGGGGAGGCTCGATGAGCAAACCTTCTCTGGAAAAGTCATCAAAGGAGTGATGGACTCAAAGACCAATCAAAAATTAGCTGTTTTCTGTGGTTTCAGTGAGCTCGATGAGCAAGACTTAGCGAAATATGGAGTAGATTATTTGGCTGAAGTAAAGGCTTATGCTAAAAATATCGACGATTCCATTAAAAACTCATCCAACTATCTCGCACGGGTCGCTGAAGAATTTGCTCTGAAACTAAAGGCTTAGTAGCCCATATTGTGTCTTTGGGGCTTCGTGGCAATAAAACCTTTTTTTCAAGCAGATGATGTAAAAAGCTTTCGAGCGAGTTCTATTTCAAAAGGGCTTTGGTTTTGTATCTGGGGATATTTAGAGCAAATACTCAAAAAAGCATCACCATTCCATTCTTGAGAATGAAAAAACCAATCCGATCCATATTTGCTTTTGGACAAATAGTAACCTTCCTCATTTTTAGCAAATGAAAATGAACTTAATGACATGGTTAAGCCATCACCAATGGCTTTCATATAGCTTTCTTTTAAGGTCCAAAGTTGATAGAAATATTTGATTTGTTCTTCTTCGGTACCGGCCGCATTCATGTCTATAATTTCTGAAGGAGTGAAGAATCGTTCTGCAATATTCCTTCGATCTTTTTTTATCAATTCCACATCAATGCCAACAGGTTTGTCACTAAAGGCCACCACCACATAATTCCCACTATGACTGATATTGAAATATTCTCCATCTACATTTTTTAGCAGGGGCTTTTGATGCTCGGTATACTCAAAGTCAATTTCCTTTGGATTTTGGTTAAGCTTTTGACTGTAGAACTTTCTCACCATTAAATCACCCATCAAACTCCTTTGTTTGTCAGCAGGAAATCTAAAGGTATCTACTTTTTGCTGAACAGAAATAGGTAGTTGGGAGCATATTTCTGGGTAGAATCTATTAAATTCACCCTCCTCTAATAGTTGAAATGTGTATAAGCTAAGCATGAGGCAAATGTAGGGAAGAAATGCCAATAATCTATCTGGCTACGCAGCTATACAGATGTATGAATGAAGATTTCAAATATTGTGGCTTTGTAGAGATTTTTTTTCCTTTTCTTAGCTGGCCTTTGCGGGTTTTCCTTTGCGTTTTCTTTGCGTGGAATAAATGAATATTTAATATTTGATTCACAACTAAAAATCATTATAAATTACTTTCTAAGTGCTAAGGCAACCATTAATGATGTAATTTGGTCTGCTATTAAAAACATCATAATTAACAAACATGAATAAAAAATACCTATTGATATTTGTGGCCTTTCTTTGGTCAGGAATGAGTCTTTTCGCGCAACAACTATCTTCAGAAGAATTGAAAAAAGGAAGATGGTTATCACAAGAAGAATATGACAATAGAAGCAATGTTGGTAAATTCTTTCAACCTAGCGAGGCTCCTGAAGGCCCTATAAATCCAGTTGCTGAGTTTGAGCCCATGGAAGCGGTTCTAATTGCTTATCCATTTGGTATTCCAATGGAATTAATAGTAGAAATGTCGAATGTGGTTAAGGTAACCACTTTAGTACATTCCACTAGCCAACAAAACTCAGTTACTACTCAGTATGAAAATGCTGGTGTAAATATGGATAATGTTGATTTTATGGTGGAGCCTCATAATACTTATTGGACACGTGATTACGGTCCATGGTTTATTCGTGAAGAAGATCAGGTTTCTATCGTTAACTTTACCTATAACAGACCTCGTCCAGATGATGATATTATTCCTGCTAAAATAGCCGATATATATGGTGCTGCAGTTTATAATATGCCTGTTGTTCACACAGGTGGAAACTATATGTGTGATGGCTTTGGCATTGCGGCTCAAACAGAATTAGTTTATGAAGAAAACTCCATTTCAGATGCACAAGTAGATGCTTATATGGAAGAATATTTAGGGGTGACAGATAATTTTGTGGTAACTGATCCATTAGATGATTATATCATGCATATCGATTGTTGGGGAAAATTCCTCGATGTAGATAAGGTATTGGTTTCTCAAGTTCCAGAAAGTGATTATCGTTATGAGGATTATGAAGCTGCTGCCAATTACTTTGCCACAAGAAACTGTGCTTATGGCTATCCATTTGAGGTGATTAGAGTTTATGCTCCAGGAAATTATCCTTACACACCTTATACTAATTCACTCATTTTAAACAATACAGTATTTTTGCCGATTACAGGAAGCACTCACGATGCTACTGCTATTGCAACTTACGAGGAAGCCATGCCGGGTTATAATATTGTTACCGTAATGGCAGGAAGCGATGGTTGGTTAAACTCTGATGCTCTGCACTGTAGAACCCATGAGATTGCTGATTTCGGCATGTTGAAGATCACTCATATTCCAGCATTCCATGGCGAAGTAGAAGTACAAAGCGCTTATACCATTGAAGCTAAAATTCATCCTTATAGCAACGAAAGTCTTTATGCAGATTCTCTTTTGGTTTATTATCAAATCAATGGGGGAGCTTTCCAATATATGACTATGACTGATAATGGAGAAGAGATGTTCTCAGCTGATATTATCGCTAGTGAAGGTGACGAAGTGGCCTACTATATTCATGCAGCCGATGAAAGTGGAAGAAGCGAAAATATGCCTTATATTGGTGCTCCAGATCCATTTGTATTTACTGTAAGTGGTGAAGCTGTTTCTGAAAATATTACATTCACTCCTGATACTTTATTTGTTCATGAAACTGAAGAGCACGTTATCATTATAAACAATACTGGTGATGGCCCTGCTGCAATAACTAATATAGTCAGAGGAGAAACTGGTTCTCCATTATGGTGGATTAATCATACTGTTCCTGAAATCACTTCTTATCCTTATGAGTTATTACCATCAGAGTCTATTGAAGTATATTTGGATGTGGCAGTAGGCAAAGCCATTTTTTATGATAGCCTTATTGTCACAACGGAAGCTAATAATTATCATAGTATTGTAGCTTCAGATGGAGTAGGTGTTAATGATGAGTTCGATTCTAAAGAATATTTTGTTATTGCTCCAAACCCAATCAATAATCATGGAACCATCAGTTTAGTTTTGGAAGAGCCTGCTGCTGTTCAGCTTGAGATTTTCCATATCAATGGGCAGTTGATACAGCGATTAGAAGACAGTAGATTATCTAGCGGAAGCTATCAGTATAATTGGGATGGTAGAAATTCTCAAGGCTCCGAAATGGAGAATGGAGTTTATTTAGTAAGACTTCAAAAGAATGGTGAAGTAACTATCCAAAAATGGATTAAAATGTAAGTTGTATTTGCAAGAAATAGCCAATCTCATCGTTTTTATTGTTTTAAATTCAGTCATCCCGATGATTTCTATCGGGACTCCTAAATTTCAAGACTGCAAAAACCTCGACCTTGACATCTTTTGCTAAATACTTCTAAATAATAAGATCATTAAAACAAGAGTATATATATTCTGCGCCCGGATGTTTCATTCGGGCGTTTTTTTATGCCCTTATGTAAAGGATGATGGTCTCGATTATTAGAGAATAGTATTCCAAGCTTGTCACTGAGAAATCAAATTCAATATTCTTATCATTGACATATTGAAAAGTTCTGCAAAATATTTTCTTCAGGCTGATCTGTAATTAGGGGTCATTTTTCAGGCTATTCTGTCTTGCTGACCATTTGGAACACTTCGATAAGTTCAGTAACCTATGTAAAGTGATTAATAGTTGTCTTTTTCTGTAAGAATCCAATTTGAAGGATATTTTATTACATAAATATAAGCTTTTACCTCCAAGTACTTTGAACATTTCTTTACTAAATCACACTCTAATTTCTCCAAAAGACCTCCTCAGAAATTTCTCCTTGGAATATTTTCCCTTTTTCTTTAACTTTGAGATAGAAAGGAAAAAATATATGAAATATTCAAATTTGGGCTCAAAAGCTACTCGTTTTGGTTTTGGGGAGGGATTAAAATCTATTGCTGAAAAAGAAGAAAATATTATTGGATTAGGGAGCGATATCACCTCTTCGGTTTGCATGAACTTTTTCGCTGATGCTTTTCCAGAACGATTTTATTCTTTAGGGATTGCTGAGCAAAATGCCATTGGTGTTGCTGCGGGTTTGGCCTTAAGTGGAAAGCTCCCTGTTTTTGCTACTTATGCCGTTTTTGCTGCATTACGTACAACCGACCAAATTAGAATCTCCTTGTGTTATAATAATGTGCATGCTATTATTGGCGGGGCTCATGCTGGTATTTCTGTTGGCCCCGACGGAGCAACTCATCAAGCATTGGAAGATTTGGCTATTATGAGAGTATTACCAAATATGACGGTGCTTTCCCCATGCGACGCCAATCAAGCACATTTGGCGGTGTCTGCAGCCGTTGAACAAGCCAATGGACCAGTATATATTCGTTATGGTAGAGAAGCCGTTCCTAATTTTACTTCTTTTGATTTACCTTTTGAAATTGGGAAAGCTCAAACCCTAGTAGATGGAGATGATATTACTATTATTGCAACTGGACATATGGTATGGGAAGCATTAGTAGCAGTCAAAAAACTAAAGGAGGAGGGTGTAAATGCTAGAGTTATCAATATGCATACCATTAAGCCTCTCGATGAAGAAACCATCATTAAAGCAGCACGAGAAACTGGAGCTATTCTTACGGTGGAAGAACACCAAATACATGGTGGTTTAGGCTCTGCTGTGGCTGAGGTGGTGAGTCAAAACCATCCCGTTAAGATGAAGATCATGGGAATGCCAGACTGTTTTGGTGAATCAGGACAACCAGAAGAATTGTTGGACAAGTATTGGCTCACTTCAAAATATATTATTGGACAAGCCATTCAACTTTTTCGCTTGAAGTAGTGGTGGGTTCTGGGTGCTAGTTTCTGGGTATTGTTTTCAATGTCAATTTCTACAAAATACCAGGGACGCTATCCCGTAAAGGGCTATCATCCCATACTTCACGCTTCCAATTTCAGGCTTCAGGCTTCCTCCTTTATCCTTCCTAAGCCTTCCCCAATTCCGAAATAATAAATTCCATACTAATTCCTTCGGCTACAGCTTTGTAGTTTCTGACTAAGCGATGTCGAAGAATCTGAGGAGCTACGGCTTTAACATCCTCAATATCTGGGGCGTATTTCCCGTTAATGGCAGCATGGCACTTTGCTCCGATAATTAAATATTGTGAAGCTCGCGGCCCTGCACCCCAACTTAAATAGTCGTTGGTAATTTGGTGGGCCATTGGAGTATTCGGACGAGTTTTAGCCACCAACTTTACGGCGTAATCATATACGTTATCAGTAACAGGAATCTTACGAACTAAGTCTTGGAAAAACAGGATTTCTTCTGCTCCTAAAATCTCATTGGTTTCGTTTTTATGAGATCCAGTTGTTGCTTTAACCACTTGTACTTCTTCTTCGTAGGAAGGATAATCAAGGATGATATTAAACATAAAACGGTCGAGCTGAGCCTCTGGAAGTGGATAGGTTCCTTCTTGCTCGATGGGGTTTTGAGTAGCTAGAACAAAGAAAGGCTTGTCCAACTGATAACTTGTTCTACCTACAGTAACTGATTGTTCCTGCATGGCTTCTAAAAGCGCCGATTGAGTTTTAGGCGGGGTTCTATTGATTTCATCCGCTAAAATAATATTGGAGAAAATTGGACCTTGAATAAACTTAAACTCTCTTTTATCATTCAAAATTTCAGAACCAATAATATCGGAAGGCATTAAATCGGGCGTAAACTGAATCCTTTTATAATTTAAACCTAATGTATCTGCTATCGTATTTACCAATAATGTCTTAGCCAAACCAGGCACACCAACCAATAAGGCATGCCCTTTACTAAATACAGAAATAATTACATCTCGAACGACCTCATCTTGACCAATAATCACTTTAGAAATCTCTGCTTTAAGAAGCTTATACTTTTCTGCAAAAGCATCTACTGCCTCCACATCTGATGCGTATTTTTTCATGGTTTATTTCTTTGAGGACATCAAGTCATTATATAATTCACAGTCAGAATAATTATCTACTATTCTGATATAAGCTTTTTTAGCATGTTCAACCACCCATTCGTCTAGTATGGCTTGATGCTTTTGATTGAGTGCAATATTATAAATCTTATCGTAATCTTGCTCAATATTGGCGCGGTGAGGAGGTGTCTTCTCCACCAATTGTAATAATCGATAGGCTTCTTTTGAATCTTCGTTGGTATATGATGTAGGTTTACTTACATCACCCACTTGCATCTTATCAATCACATAAAAAACCTTTGGGTCCAAAGCTTCAGCTTGAAACATATTATTTCCTGTTTGTGGATTGATTAAATATCCTCCACTAATTTTGTTTGGGTTATCTGAAAACAGTTTAACAGCTTGTGCGAAAGTATAAGTACTGTCCTGAATCAGGTTATAAATACTGTCTAAATAGCTTACAGTTTCTTGAATTTGATAAGGCGTAACCTTTGGGCGCAATAATATATGGCGAACGTTCACAAAGTCTTTTTGATTTTCAATCATTTGAATCACATGAAATCCAGCCTCAGTTTCCACAATACCACTAATTTCACCTTCCTTTAAATTAAAAGCTACATCTTCAAATTCCGGGTACAATTCACCTTTACCATACATTCCTAGTTCCCCACCTTTCTTTGCTGAGCCTGGGTCTTCAGAATATAGGATAGCTAAAGTGGCAAAACTTTCTCCTTTTAAAATTCTCTTACGGAGTTCTAAAAGTCTTTCTTTTACAGCCAATTTTTCCACCGCAGTAATTTGGGGTTCCTTCACCAATTCGGCTACAAAATACTCGGTATTGATGAGTGGAAGACTATCCTGAGGAATTTCCTTATAATAAGCTTTTACTTCTTTTGGAGTGATGCCCACATTACTAACAATTTCACCTTGTACACTTTGCTGTATCAGCTGCTTTTTAATTACTACACGCATCTCATCTTTAAACTCATCAACAGATTTATCATAGTATTCCTCTAGCTTTTCTTTAGAGCCAAACTGAGAAATAAAATAACGAAAACGACGATCAAGCTCTTGGTCAACTTGGCTTTCACCAACCACAATACTATCCACATCGGCTTGATTAAGCAATAAGTTCTGGAAGATAAGATCTTTTAAAATATCGCACTTAATGGTTCTGCTATTGCCCTCAATAAAACCCTGCATTCTATATTGCAAATACTGAGTTTCAATATCCGATTTCAGGATGATATTTTTTCCAACTACAGCCACTACCTGATCTAGAATTTTATCATCTTCAAATTTCGTAATTTCAGTCTGTTCTTGAGCTTGAGCAGTAAGGAGGAATAATCCACCTGCTAGTAACCAAAAGTATCTAAGCACGTTTTTTTGTATCATATTTAGTATATTTCGAATTGTTGTTGTCGAGTAGCTTCTTCGTATATATCGTTTTCTAAGCTATTCAACATATTCAACTTTCTTCGGTTAAGAATAATATTTCGTATGTGATCCTTTTCAAAATTTAAAGGGCTCACATCTTCTTTTATTTTAAAATCTCGCAAATTGGCAAAATACCAATAGGGATGGTCTTTTATTTCTATAAACTTATTATTCTCCAAAAAGAGTTCTTGGTTATAGGTCTCGATAGGAACTCTTTTAATGAGTTCATTGAAAGATATCCAATGTTCATCGTTCAAGTAATAATCAATGGCATTGTTTTGGCAAAACACTTCAACTCTACTTCTATCAAGAGCAGTATCTGCGATATTTTGAATATACTCCTTAGCCTGATCTACTGAATCTGATTGAATAGGAATCTGAATAAATGCAAACTGAAGAATATTGTCTTTCAACTGAAAATCTTTTAAATGATCCTCATAATATTTTTCAATCTCCTTAGTTTCAACCACAGTATCTAACCTTTGATTCACCAATTTCTTTTTGAACTCATAAATAGTCAAACTATTTTCATAGATTCTCAACTGTTCTGAGAAATCTTTTAAGCTATCAGGTAAGTTTTTATCGGCATGTTGCAATAATAATTCTTTTCTCACCCAGTTGTCAACAAGGCTATTAAGCATTTGAATACTATCTGTATTGTTAATATTTCTAGGAATATTTTCAGATAATTCAGAAAGATACAAATAACTTTCACCCACTCTGGCCAATACTGTTTCTTTATCGGAATACAGATGTCTCTTGCAAGCAAATGAAGACATGAGCAGCAATAAAATAAGTGATATTTGAGTCCATTTTTTCATCATAAGTAAACCCAAAGTAGAGGAGGTTCTTGAAACGCTACGCTCAACTTTGGGCTCGCTATTAAGTATTATTTTACAAGTCCATTAGACTTTAAATCTTTTAAAACCTCCTTATCGATAATCACAGGATATTTTGCTTTTAATTCTACTATCCACCGCTTTTCTAATTCATTTTGATAATCAGAAATCACCATACCTCTGCACTCTGATAATTCTTTTTGCATGGGTTTTAATTTCTCATGAATTCTGATTAAAGCCAATGGAGTTCCTGCTTCGTTCTTAATCACTTCATATGAACCCGTTTTCCATTTTACATTATCAATATCAGCATTGTCGCCTTTTAAATACTTTTCACGCTCGTATTTTACTACGTTCAAGCTGTCGTTTTGTAATTCACCTAAAATATCTAAATCAGTTTTATTTAACTGAACCAGAGCTTGGACTGTACTAAATGCTTCTGGATTGGTAAAAGTAAAAGTAGCAGCATCCACTCGTTTGTCCCACATATAATCGTTGCGGTGTTCGTTGAAATAAGCTTCATATCCAGTAGTATCTTTAACGGCTTTTGACCAAACTTTCTCATCCATCAAATCGAATAATAAGATACCATCACGGTATTCATTCATCAATAAAGCAAACTCTTTATATTTAGCTTCTAAGTGACGGTTCTCGTAATCAATGACTGTTTCATCAACGAAATCTTGATATTTCTTATAAATATAACGAGATAAGTCCGTAATAGCAGCTTTCTTACCGCTGGCTTGAATATAAACCACTAAATCATACTGGGTATAAGATTCATCAGCTAATGTGAATAATTCTGTGGTAAATTCTTTTGCTTTTTCTTCATCGTATTTATGAGCCAACAGAGTAGAATCGAGCAGCGTGGTGAGCTCCTTTAAAGCAGCAGGGTTTTCTTTAAAACCTTCCTCTTTTTTCACTTGAGCAATTTTAGACTGACGTCCTTTTTCGCTTCTTACATCTTTCTTCAATCTGTCTTTGATTTCACTTTTAACACTTTCGAAAGAACCAATGGGTTTTTGGTCTAAGAATTTCACAATATGCCAGCCATACATGGTCTGTATAGGGGCAGAAACTTGCCCTATGCTATCAAATTCTGAAACTTGCTTAATAAAAACAGGAACCATACGATTTGCACCAAACATGGGTAGTTCCCCACCTTTAACTGCAGAACCTTTATCATCAGACATGGTCTTCACTAAATCTTCGAAAGACTCACCCGCTAAAAATCTAGCATAAATAGCTTCTACATTCTTCTTAGCTTCCACTGGATCAACTGCAGTGTCACCCTCCATACTTTTAATGAAAATATGAGCTACTTGAGCTTTTCCTATCGCTGGTATTTCATCTGTTTTATAAATCAAATGGTATCCAAAGCGAGAACGAGTTGGAGCTGACATTTCATCAATACCGATATTATAAGCCGCAACTTCAAAAGGATAAACCATATCGAATACTGTAAAATAGCCTAAATCACCTTGATTCCCCTTTCTTGCTGGTCTTCGCCCTTCAGCAGGCATATCTCTAGCAGAACGATCATCAGAATATTTAACTGCAGCATCCGCAAAACTAATTTCGCCAGATTCAATTTCTGCTCTGATTTTATCAATTTTATTATAGATTTTCAAAGTATCCTTTGGTAAGGCATCCTCATCAAGAAATAATAAGATGTGGCTTACTCTCACATCTTTTTGCATGCGGTCATAAGCTTCCGTCATTAATTCCTCATTGATATCCTCATCAACCAAATAAGGCTTTGCCAACTGATCTCTATAACCTTCAAGCTCTTTAATAAAAGAAGGAACCGTATCTTTTTTCATGGATTTGGCTTCGTTTACTTTTAATCGGAAGTTAACATAGAGGTCAAGATATTCATCTACAGATTTTTTGTCTATTGATTTATCAGTGTTGTTTTTCTGATAGATATTCCAAAATTCCTCAACAGTGATGGCTTCCTCACCAACGGTCATTAAGGTTTTTTCTGCATTTTGCGACTGTACTTGAGATACGATAAGAACAGCAACTAAGCTTAACAATAAAGATTTAAAGAATTTCATTTTTTAATTGTTTTGACTTTATGATTGGATAAATGAATTATGATCTACTGTAATTAGGAGCTTCACGAGTAATGGAAACATCATGAGGATGGCTTTCAGCTACCCCAGCGGCTGTGATTTTAGTAAACTGTGCTTTATGAAGGTCACTAATATCCGATGAACCAGTATATCCCATACCTGCTCTTAATCCTCCAACTATTTGATGAATAACTTCTGATAAAGTGCCTTTATAAGCCACACGTCCAGTAATTCCTTCTGGAACCAATTTACTAATATCGTCTTCCATATCTTGGAAGTAACGATCTTTACTACCTTTTTGCATGGCCTCTAATGAACCCATCCCACGGTATGACTTGTATTTTCTTCCTTCGTAAATGATGGTTTCTCCTGGAGACTCATCGACTCCAGCGAACAATGAGCCAGCCATAACAGTGTGACCACCAGCCGCTAAAGCTTTTACAATATCACCTGTATAACGGATTCCTCCATCGGCAATAATTGGGACACCGGTACCTTTTAATGCTTTAGCTACATTGAGCACAGCACTTAATTGAGGAACACCAACACCTGCAATAATTCTTGTGGTACATATAGAACCAGGTCCAATTCCAACTTTAACTGCATCGGCACCCGCTTTTACTAAAGCTAAAGCAGCTGCACCAGTAGCAATATTTCCAACAACCACATCAATATTAGGGAAGGAAGCTTTGATTTCTTTTAATACCATCACCACACTCTTGGTGTGACCATGGGCTGTATCGATAACAATAGCATCAACTCCTGCTTTTACTAAAGCATCGGCTCTTTCCAAGCTATCTCCACTAATGCCTATGGCAGCAGCCACTCGAAGTCTACCCATGGTGTCTTTACAGGCATTTGGGCGCTGCTTAATTTTGATGATATCCTTATAGGTAATTAAACCAACCAGCTTATTGTTTTTATCAACCACTGGAAGTTTTTCAATTTTATATTTTTGAAGAATGTCTGCTGCTTTCTCGAAATCAGCAAATTCATTAGTAGTAATCACTTCATGAGTCATTACATCATTAACTGGTTTGTTGAAATCCCTTTCGAAACGCAAATCACGATTGGTGACAATCCCCACCAATTCGTTATATTTATTCACTACTGGAATTCCACCAATCTTATACTCAGCCATCATATTTAAAGCATCAGAAACCAATGCATTAGAGTGTAGTGTAACAGGATCGATAATCATCCCATTTTCTGCTCTTTTCACTTTCCTTACCTCATTAGCTTGGCTATCAATACTCATGTTTTTATGAATCACACCTATACCACCGTCTTGTGCTAGTGCTATAGCCATTGCTGATTCAGTTACTGTATCCATAGCTGCAGATACAATAGGAATATTGAGTTCAATGTTTTTGGTAAATTGGGTCTTCACATTAACCTCTCTAGGTAAAACCTCAGAATAGGCTGGAATTAGAAGTACATCATCGTAGGTGAGGCCTTCTTGAATTACTTTGCTGTGCGACATGTCTTATGTTTAAAAATTTGTGCAAAAGTATGAAAAATAAGACTGCTTAAAAAGTTAAAAAACCTGAATCCAAGGTATATATAACATCATAATTTTTATATGGATTGTCACCTAAGAGAATCAACTAGCAGTATATTTATAAAGGTCTACAATCCAGGTTTATACCCAGACTTAATCAGTATTTGCTGGGCATCTTTGTTTTGAAGGAGATCTTTTAGTTCCACTTCATTTTTCTTCATGTAAGAAAATACAATTTGATAGCCAAGCCAAATTCCTGTTCGTGGCGCAGAATCATCACCTAATGATGTTGTGAATGGTGAATCTGAAATGAACTTATTATAAGTCAAGTAATCTGAAGTGTATAATAATTCATTCTCAATATAATACCTCCATAAATCTTTTTCTTTTTCTTGAAGCCATTGAAAATGAGTTTCTGTTTGAGTAAAAAGCACTTTGTCGCTTAATGCAGGACTCATACTTTTGATAAAATAGAGCATTTTACCTTCATAAATCATCTGCTCTAGAAGTTGGGCATTATTCCCTGGAGATGGAATATAAGACTTAGCAATGGCCATTAGAACATCCTTAAGGAAAAATTTTTTATCTAGAGAAAACTGCTTGTATTTTGGAGTTCCAGCCATGTTATAAGCTTCGTGATTATAGCCTAAGTAATGATCTAGACTGATAACTATAACAGGATCCTCATAATAGGTTTCCGCTTGGTCGCCGGAGATATAAGAATATACTTCTGGAATTTGAAATTTGGGGAAATAGAACTGTAAATACTGAAAGGCCTTTGATAGTTCAACTTCTTGAGACGTTAAGTTAGGAAATACCTTCTCAGTTTCGTCGAAAAGCTTCTGCAAATAAGGGTCGCTCACATAGTTTTTTAACTGTACAATTTGGTCTTCTTGTAGTGTTTTGTTGCCTAAAAAAAGTGGAAATTGTGTTTGTAGCTCATTTATTCTTCCTATACTTAATGGCGCAGCAAACAAAGCTTGTTCATAGCGTTGAATTTTAATATCCCTACTTTCTATATCTGAAACATCCACGTTAAAAGGATGATTGCATGAGCTTGCAAATATTAAAATTACAAAAAATATCAAGGAGAGTTTAAAGTGTTTTACCTGCCTCATTTTTATTAAATTATAGATTACAAAAAAAACCGTTTCTGATTAAGGAAACGGTTTTGTAATTTTTTTATTTCTTTAGATAAATTTAAAACCTAAAGTAAATACCCAGACATTATTTTTAAAGTTGAAATCACTTTTATTATACAAATCACTCAAGCCTTTTTCGTAACGTACATCGAAAGTGAAGAAAAGAACATCAACCCCAGCTCCAGCCTGCATATACCATGTAGTTTGGTTGAAATCATCAACGGTAATCGGATCCACTACCTCACCATTGAAATCAGTACCATCTCCAGTTGTATATTGATATTCTACACTTTTACTAGATGCGAAAGAAATTTCTGGTCCCGCAAAAATCCTCAAATTGAACATTTTACTTTTTACCAAATAAAAACCTACAAGAACAGGAACATCTATAGTACCAATCTTCATACTGGTTTTAGCACCCACTTTCTGATTATCATAATCTAATACAGGTACTACTTCGTACTCTAATTTAGTACTCCTATGGTTATAGATCGCTTCTGGCTGAATATATAACTTATTGAATTTTAATCGAACAAACACACCACCTTGATAACCCAACTGATTTTCAGATGCAAAATTTTCACTTAGATTTGTTGATAATTTTGAAGTCGTTAGACCTCCTCTAATACCAATATTTGGCAATTGAGCCATTAAGGCTGTGCTCATTAATAACACCGTAAAAACAAGGAATAATTTTCTCATAACATATAGATTTTATAATTACTTACTCAACATAGATTTGTTTAAAAATAGCCATCGCACTTGGCTGTTTGAACTTTCAAATATAATACTTTCGTTAAAATGAAATGAGATTTCATTCGTTTTTTAAGGAATTAATGCCAATTTAGCACATAAACCACTCATTTGGTAGCTTTAAAACATGAATAATCTACACAAATTTCAGTTAAAAATGTTTTTTTTTAATTCAAACACTTTTATAAATCAACGAAAATAAAATATAAACGGATGAAATATTATATTAAAAACACGCTCTTTAGTTCTCTTATCGTTCTGTTTTTGATGCTCAGCATCTCGAGCCGAGCCCAGCAGAAACCTTTTAAATTTGGATTTAAATTAAGCCCTGCTATTAGTTGGTTAAGTCCAGATGCCAAAAACTACGAAGGAAACGGAAGTGACTTTACATTTTCTTGGGGTTTAATAGCTGATATTACGCTAATGGAGAATTACTATCTAGCCACAGGCTTTAATGTGAGTTATTTTGGTGGAAAATTAAAATACCCTCATATGGCCACTCTTGAAACTGCTGGAATTCCTATGGATTATACTGGTGAAATGCAAAGAGATTATAATCTAAGATATATTGAGGTACCAATGGCACTGAAAATGAAAACCAATGAATTGGCAAAAAATTTAAAGTTTTTTGGACAGATAGGGATTAATACTGGATTCAATATACGAGCGAAAGCCAATGATGAGTATAGCGGAAGTAATCCCATAACTGGGAAATATTCATATGGCGAGAACAAAATAGACATTAAAGAAGAAACAACTCTTGTAAAAGCTTCCTTATTAGTAGGAGCTGGAACTGAGTATGTAATTGACGAATCGGTAAGTGTTGTGATCGGAATCAATTTTAATAACGGATTTACAAATATTCTAAAAGGGACAAACACTGTTGATAACAGCGTCGATGCAAAGGCTGTTCCTTATTATTTCGAACTAAATCTAGGGGTGATTTTCTAAAGTGAGAACCGACTTCTACATAGCCAAACGATACCTTTTCGCCAAGAAATCGCATCACATTATTAATTACATCAGCATCATCTCTGTTGTTGGTGTGATGCTGACTACTGCTGCATTAATTATTGTACTGTCTGTTTTTAATGGCTTCGAAAAGTTGGTCATTTCACTATTCAATAGCTTTAATCCAGAATTAGTGGTAGAGCCCTCCACAGGGAAAACCATCCATATGAAAGATTTTCCTTTGGAGAAGCTACAAAATATTAAAGGAGTAAAATACGTATGCCCTGTTTTAGAAGAAAATGCACTATTAAAATACAAAGACCGCCAAGCCATAGTGAAATTAAAAGGTGTGGATTCCTCTTTTGCCATCATGAGTCAGATGGATACTTTGATGGTTCAAGGACAGTTTAAATTACGTGAAAAACGAGCCGATTACATAGTTTTAGGTTATGGAGTGGCTTATCGTTTACAAAGCCGATTGAGTGATTTTTATTCTTCAATACAAGTATATGTGCCAGATAAAAGCAAAAAAGCCAGTACTAAACTAGACGATTCTTTTAAAACGTTGAGCTTGTTTCCTTCGGGATATTTTAGCGTGCGCCAAGATTATGATGAACATTATGCTTTTATCTCCTTTCAAGCACTACAGGATATTTTAGGTCAAAAAAATGTATGCAGTTCTTTTGAATTAGCAATGGAACAAGGTTATGATTATAATGAAGTACAAAAAGAAATAAAGAAACTTTTAGGGGAGGGTTTTATTGTGAAAAATCGTCTCGAACAGCAATCGGTACTACTACAAGTCATGCAGTCGGAAAAGGCTATGGTTTATCTTATTCTTGGCTTTATCTTGCTGATAGCTACTTTTAATATAATCGGTAGCATTAGTATGTTGATAGTTGACAAGAAACCAGATATGGCGACATTGAGAGCTATGGGGGCCTCTAAGAAACTAATCCTGAGAATCTTTGCTATGGAAGGAATGATGATTAGCTTGGCTGGTGGTTTAATCGGGCTGCTAATGGGTGGTTTAATCGCGTTTATTCAGCAGCAATTTGGTGTCATTTCTTTGGGTCAAGGCGGGACAGGTTTCGTTGTTGATGCTTATCCTGTCCAAATCATTTTCTCTGATTTCTTTAAAGTCCTATTTATGGTATTAACCATGAGTGCCATTTCTGTTCTGTATCCATTAAGACAATTGTCTAGTAATCTTGTTTCCTAAATGGTTTAAACTTATCATTTAGAATTTATCCTTATTCTTGAGGGTTTGTTTTATATAATAGTGAGCTTAATGGTTGTATTTTCGTCATTCACCGAAACATAACCTCCGTTCACCGAAAAGCGATTGCGAAAAAAACCTTCTGAACCTAGTTTTGCTTCATCAATTAGAAAATAAAACTAAAAAATAGAAATCATGACAAATCAAGCCCCTGCCAACAAAACAAATAATCACCTCATAGGAGGAATTGTTGTACTGACTATCGGACTACTTTTCTTGCTCCGTAATTTCGATTTCCTCACTCCCGAAATAAGGTATTATATTTTCAGCTGGAAAACCTTACTTATTGGAATCGGTATCTTAAACCTTACCCTTTCTAGAAATAAAGTAGCTGGATTTATCCTTATCGCCATTGGAACTTTCTTTTGGCTACCAAATATTTTCGACCTATCTGTTAGAGCTGGTCAGCTTTTCTGGCCTGTAGTGATTATCATTGTTGGTATCATGTTGCTCTTCAAACGTCCTGGTCATAACTTTAATGGCCCATGGAATAACAATAATAACGATGGGAATGACAGAAACGACAAAGGAAATGGCTCTGGCCCATTCACCCCTCCCCATCAAGGCCCTCATGGAAAAAAATACCAAAACACCTCTTTTTCTGATGCCGACTATGTGGATGATGTGGCTATATTTAGTGGTACTAAAAAAAGAATAAACTCTTCAAACTTTAAAGGTGGTCGCATGACGGCCATCTTTGGAGGTTCTGAAGTAAATATGACTCGCTCTCGTTTAGCTCCTGGAAGAAATTATCTCAATGTGTTTTTTATGTTTGGTGGCTCTGAGATTGTAGTGCCTTCAGATTGGAATATTGTATTGGAAGCTACACCTATTTTTGGTGGATTTTCAGACCAAAGATACATCTCCCGAGAACTACAAACGGGAGAAGGAAGCGATTCTGTGCTTGTAATCAAAGGGCTTGTTATCTTTGGAGGTGCTGAAATTAAATCATACTAATTAAAGCATCAACAAGGAGATAAATTATGAAACCGCATCCTGTTCTCAGTAATAAAGCAAATTTGGCCTTCTATAGCTTGGCTTGGATCCTTATCATTAGCATTCAAACATTTGCCCTCATGCAATTATTCAATTTCGATTGGCATTATGCAGTTGTGGATGGTTTGGTATATGGTGCGTTGTTTTATCTATTCGGAATAGGACTTTGGTTTTTTATTCGTTTTAATGAGTTTCAAAAACAAAGTACATTCTCTATTTTTATGGAGCATGCCAGTTCTTTAATTATTATAGTAAGCATATGGGTGATTAGCGGTATTTATCTGTTATCAGCACTGTTTTCTGAAACTCCAGAAATTCAGGATTTCCTTTGGGAAGCAATCAGCTGGAGATACCTTAATGGTTTTTTAATGTATATTGTTCTTATCCTCTTCTATTACCTGAACAGCTATTATTCTCATATGCAGCAGCGTCAAAAGAAAGAGAACGACTTAGTAAGAACGCTCAAAGATACAGAGATCAACCTCCTCCGCTCTAAACTAAATCCACATTTCTTGTTCAATAGTTTAAATTCTTTACATGCGCTTATTCAAATACAGCCAGATAAAGCTACTAATATGCTACTGGAATTATCTGATTATTTAAGATTTAGCTTGAATCAGGATTATAAAAAACTCATATCCTTAGATGATGAAATGCTAAACCTAGAAAGATATTTAGCCATTGAAACTATGAGATTTGGCAACAAAATTCATTTTGAAAGAAACGGGGAAGTCAATTGCAAAGAAATGAAGATTCCGGCATTAATACTACAACCCTTACTTGAAAACGCCATAAAATACGGCTTACAGGGAGATGTGGACCAGGTAAACATTACCTTTAATTGTCATGTAGAACAAGGTAATTTATACCTAGAATTAGAAAATAATTACGATGAAAAGACAGCACATAGGAAAGGTTCAGGGACTGGCCTTTATACAGTGCGAAAAAGACTCGAAATATTATTCAAGCAATTTCATTTATTTCAAATTGAGAAGAAAAGTAATATCTTTAGGGTTCGATTAATTATCCCTCAAAACATAAAAACTGATGACTAAACTTAAGGCAATTATAGTAGAAGATGAGTATTTAGCCGCTGAATTATTAGGGAAAAATATAGAGGAGAATAATAAGGTAGAACTGATAGGTAAATTTGATAATGGCTTTAGTGGATTAAAAGCCATACAAGATTTAAAACCTGATTTAGTGTTCTTAGATATTGAGTTACCTAAGTTGACGGGTCTCGAATTACTCGAACTACTTGACGATGCTCCTATGATTATTTTCACAACAGCATATAATCAATACGCCATTGAAGCCTTTGAGAAAAACGCAGTGGATTACCTCCTCAAGCCTTTTGCAAAGGATAGATTGTTTAATGCTATCGATAAGGCATATGAAAAGTTTAATAATTCCCCAAAAGCAATAAATACAAAAGATTATAAAGATATAGTAAGCTCCATCCAAGATAACGATGACAAACAATTAGATCGGATTGCGGTAAAAGATAAGACGGATATTCACCTAATCGCTATTGAGGATGTGGTTTTTCTGGAGGCGCAGGATGATTATATCTCTATTCACACCAAAGAAAGAACATACCTGAAGAATGCACGAATGAAATTCTTTGAGGAAAATTTAGACCCTAAAAAATATGTAAGGGTCCATCGTTCCTATATAGTAAATACCAGTTTTATCAGAAAATTGGAAAACTACAATAAAGATTCCTATCTATTATTACTGACTAATGGCGAAAAAATAAATATATCACGCTCTGGATTGCAGTTGCTTCGAAAAGTTTTGTATATTTAATCTGGCTTATTTAAAAAAGACTTTCTTTTAAGAATATTATTTACGTTCTCATATTGATGTGATTTCTCATATCGAGATATATTTATCTAACCAATAAATATGACCAAGTAAATATATTTACCCATATGCCTCTATGTATCAGGTTGTATTATATTTTGTTAATAATTTGGTAATAATTTGGTACGCTATTTGTGAATTGATAAACGAACAATAAAAAATGTATTATGAAACCTATTAAGAACTTTAAGTATGCCATGTTGGCTTTTTTATTTATTTGGGGAGCCACATCTTGTACAAAAAACTAGATACCAATAATGATCCAGGCACACCAGCCAGAACCATGGATGATTTGGTCGTAACCGAAACCTTCGATTTTCAAACCAGTCAAACTATTAATATTAAGGTAGTTTCTAGCGATAAGATTGGCCTACCTGCTGTTAAGATTGACATCTTTAGTGCCAACCCTAATGAGGATGGTCAAATTATCAAAACGGGCATCACTAATAAAGAACAAGAATTTTCTACTTCCATTACCCTACCAGCTAGTCAAGAAGTGGTTTATCTCCGTAGAACAATTACAGATGGCTCTCTCGAAACGGTCACTTTAGATATTACTGGAGAAGATATCGAATACACATTTGCAGATACCAAATCTGCTAATGCACTAAAAGGAAATGTAGATGGTCCTGGTTGTGTGGATTGTACTAGTACCATTTCAAACGCACAGAATGGAGTCCTAAAAGTAAAGAACAATGATGTAATATGTATTGTTTCAGGAGGTTCTTTTACTGGAAACTTATTAATGCAAGGGGGAACACTAAAAGTGTGTGGTACACTGATAATCAATAATCTAAATGGTGATGGAACTATTGTTATTAATGATGATGGAGTACTACAAGCAAGTAATTTGAACATGAACGATGATGAGCTTGTTTTCGAAAACTATAGTGATGCCTTTATGGTAAGCTCTGCTCCAAACCTTAAAGGAGTTTTCAAGAATTACGGTACCATAAACCTTGCAGGAGCTAATATTAATAGTGGAGGTCAGTTCTATAATTATGGGAATATCAATTTTTCTGGTCATTACAACAATAGTGATTATACTTATAACGAGGGGCTTATGAATATCTCAGGAAACGTAGCAAACAATTCAAATTCTACTTTCGACAATCATTGTAGATTAATCATTGCCGGAAACTTAAACAATAGTAGTGCCTTTAATAACTATTCTTATGCTAAGATAAATGGTAGGCTCACCAATAATAGTAATGGAGGTTTGAATTTATATAGCGAAGCATTAATTGAAACAGTAGACATGACCATTAATGATGATGTGTACGGCTTAGGTGATAGCTATGCAAAAATTATGGTTTCTAATAATACCACATTGAATAATGCTACAATTGGGGGTAATTTAGATTATTGTGATGAAAGTGGAATAGAAACCAATAACGGAACTATTGAAGCCAGTGTGACTTTCTGCGAAGCTAGCATTCCTGAATCCTATTGTAGCCCAGGCAGCAACGGTTCTGGAGGTTCCGGAGGAAATGATACAGATGGGGATGGTGTAGATGATGAGTTTGATGAGTATCCAAATGATGCAGATAGAGCTTTCAATAATTATTACCCTAATAACAACACCTTTGGCACACTTGCCTTTGAAGACCTATGGCCTTTTGAAGGTGATTATGACTTCAACGATATGGTTGTGGACTATCAATTCAATACGGTAACCAATGCCAATGATAATTCAGTAGAAGTATATGTAAGTTTAAAGGTGATGGCCATAGGTGCTGGATTCAAAAACGGATTTGGAATCGAACTTCCCATTGCAAATGATGCAGTTAGTGGCATAACAGGTGACTTTAGCATGACTCAAAATATAGTGAGTTTAGATGAAAGAAACATGGAGGCCGGACAAAGTAATGCTGTTATTGTGTTCTTTGATAATGCATTCGACTTGCTTCCTCACCCTGGTGATGGAACAGGAGTAAATACTAGAAATGGTGCTACCTATGTAGAACCACAACAAGTAGATTTCTTAATCAGCTTTGATTATCCTGTGAGCGCAGCAAATCTTGGACAAGCGCCATTTAACCCATTCATCTTTGTAAATGGGGATAGAGGAAGAGAAGTACACATGAAAAACAATACACCTACTGACTTAGCAGATTTAAGTTTATTCCAAACTGGTCAAGACGAAAGTGTTCCTAATTCAGGATATTATTATAAATCTTCAAACAATCTTCCTTGGGCAATAAATATCATCGATGGCTTTGATTATCCAATTGAGAAAACAGCCATTATTGATGCTTATAACTATTTTGGACAATGGGCCGAAAGTGATGGAGCCAATTATCCAGATTGGTATACAAATGGTGCTGGTTACCGAAATACTAACGTAATTTATACCCCATAAATAATATAATTTCATAATAATTGATAATAGGTTCATGCTGTCAGATTTCTGGCAGCATTTTTTTTGCATGAAAATAAAATACATTATGTGCTTTTTTTAGAAATCCAGAATGAAAACATTTACTAAACCTTAGGCCAGTAGGGCTATTTGCATTTCTCAAATTCCTTAAAACCTGAGGTTCGATTATTAAATAATTCATCAGGAAGCCAATGATGTATTAGATTTGCATTAATAATCATGTAGTTATAACGGGTTACATCAAAGGATGATTAAGTAAAAGATAATGTATTATTGGTTTTTCCACTAGTGGATATCGAAATTAGCCCCTATATTTTCACAACTTTCTTTAGGCTATCCTGATAGCTCTTCATAAATCTGTGTCATATATGAACTAATACCGATGATGAAATGGACTTAGCCTAAAAATTAATCTTAATACAAATGGATCATTTCTTATCGGCATTAACCATTGTAATAATGAAATGCTTAAGAACTAATTTCATTATACAATTGGTATAATTATCTGAAACTGTGGCCTAATTCAATCTCTAATTCTGGTTTAAACATTCTTTACAATGGAAAATATTCACAAACATAGAAACTGAGCATACGAACTTAAAGATACTGAATATCTGAAACATAAAAATGAATCCTGACAAACCGAAGCTATTGGCATAATTCTTGATATTATCGGTGACATTTAAAATTAGACCTATGAAACTACTGAAAGACTTAAAAATTATACTTTTAGTATTTGTTTTAGTTTGGGGGTTTTCTTCCTGTTCTAAAGACTTAGAACAAGACCCACCATGTATTCCTGAAAAAACCATGGAGGACTTGCTAGTAAGCGAAACATTTAATTTCAAAACCAGCCAAACTATAGATATAAAGATTATTGCGAGCGACCATATTGGTCTCCCAGCCCTAAAAATTGAACTCTTTGATGCCAACCCTAATGAGAATGGTAAAGCCATTAAATCAGGGATTACTAATAGAAACCAAGAATTCCAAACGACAATAATCTTACCCGCTTATCAAGAAACTATTTACATCCGTCGTACAACAAATAGTGGTGTAATAGAAACTGTAACAATGGATATTAATGGTGAAAAATTAGAATACATATTCACAGATACTAAATCGGTAAATAGCATGAGAGGAAATGTAACCGGTCCCGGTTGCAGCGATTGTACTACTACTATTTCTGATCATCTAACTGGAACGCTAACAATAAATAGCGGAGAAACAATTTGTATTTTAAATGGAGCTACTTTTACCGGAGGTTTAACCATGAATGGTGGAACTCTTAAAGTTTGCGGAACCTTAACTTCACAATGGATAAATGGTGGCGGAACCATTATTATAAATGACGATGGTGCTTTTATTTCAAACTCGCTGAATATGAACAGCTCCGATTTAGTTATTGAAAATTATAGTGATGTTTTCATGGTAAGTGCTGGCCCTAATGTTAATGGTATTTTTAAAAACTGGGGATATATAGCCTTAGCTGGAGCTAACATCAACAGTGGTGGTCAATTTTACAATTATGGTATTATAGCATTCTCTAATCACTATAACAATAATAGTTTCACCTATAATGAAGGAATTATGAATTTCGCAGGAAATGTAGCCAATAATTCCAATGCAATATTTGAAAATCACTGTAGAGCTAATGTTGCTGGCAACTTCAATAATAATAGCACCTTATATAATTACTCATATATGGATATCAATGGAACTCTAACTCTTAATAGTAATGGGGAGTTACAAATGTATGACCAAGCTTTGATTGATGTAGTTCACATGATGATTAATGATGATATTGTTGGTAATGGTTCTTCTTATTCTAAAATAGTAGTAACAGGAAACACCACCATAAATAGCTCTGGAAGCATCTCTGGAAACATAGATTACTGCGATGAGAATGAAATAGAAACTAATAATGGAACCATTGCTCCAAGTGTAACATTTTGTGAAGCAAGTATACCTGAAACATATTGTAATCCAGGTAGCGAAGGACCAGGAAGTCTAGATACAGATGGAGATGGAGTAATTGATGAGTTTGATGATTATCCATATGATCCAGAAAGAGCTTTCAATAATTACCACCCTAATGAGAACACATTTGGCACCTTAGCTTTTGAAGATTTATGGCCATTTAAAGCTGATTATGACTTTAACGATTTGGTTGTGGATTATAATTTTAATACCGTAACCAATGCTAATGATAATGCAGTTGAAATATATGTGAGCTTAAAAGTCATGGCAATTGGTGCTAGTTACAAGAATGGATTTGGAATGGAGCTACCTATTGCTAATGATATGGTGAGTGAAGTTACTGGTGACTTTAGTATGACACAAAACATTATCAATTTAGATGGAAGAAATCTAGAAACAGGACAATCTAATGCTGTTGTTGTTTTCTTTGACAATGGCTTTGACTTACTTCCACACCCAGGTGGCGGAACTGGAGTAAACACAAGGCCTGGTTCTATTTATGTGGAGCCTCAGCAAATAGATTTCTTAATTAGCTTTGCCTATCCAATAAGTGATATCAACCTTGGGCAAACACCTTTCAACCCATTTATTTTTATAAACGGTGATAGAAGTAGAGAAGTACATTTGAAAAACAATAAGCCTACTGACTTAGCGAATTTAAGTTTGTTTGGCACAGGCCAAGATGAAAGCGTTCCCAGTGCAGGATATTATTATAAATCTTTTAATAATCTACCTTGGGCTATCGATATTTCAAGCGGTTTTGATTATCCAATTGAGAAATCAGCTATCATCGATGCTTATAACTATTTTGGTGATTGGGCAGAAAGTGATGGAGCGAATTATCCTGATTGGTATAGTGATGGAGCTGGATATAGAAATACAAATGTAATTTACACTCCATAAATATTATAATTTCATAATAATAGTAGATAATATGTTCATGCTGTCAGATTTCTGGCAGCATTTTTTATTGATTTTGTTTATTCAGAAATGGTATTTTTGCTACTTGGCACATCACTATTAACACACAACAGGTTTTTTTATAATAAACTGACAACATCGAAAAGCATCATCATGAAGAAAATATTACTCATTTTAATTTTATTTAGTTCTACATTGTTAATGGCACAGCCTTGGCTGCAAAATATGCCTCAGAATAAATCCAAAGAAGAATGGACCTTATATGATTACGAAAGTGCATTCCATCAATATTGGGAGCCCTACCAAGTTAATAATAAAGGATACTATATAGAGGATGGCAAAGAAGTTAAAGCACCTGGTTGGAAACAGTTTTATCGTTGGTATTATCAAATGGAAGCCAAAGTAAATCCGAGTACAGGAATTTTCCCAAGTAAAACAGCACAACAAGTTTATGATGAGTTTATCAAAACAAATCCTGAGCAAAGAAATTATAAATCTGCAAATTGGACGAATTTAGGACCAAGTAGTTCAACTGGAGGTTATGCTGGAGTGGGCAGATTAAACTGTGTGGCATTTCATCCAACAGATAATAGTACCTATTGGGTTGGAGCACCTGCTGGTGGACTATGGGTAACCACAAATAATGGGTCATCTTGGACATGCCTAACTGATGAAAATAATGTATTGGGAGTTTCTGACATCGTTATTCCAACTGATTATAGCAGCTCCCAAACCATATATATTGCCACAGGAGATAGAGATGCATGGGACAATAGAAGCATTGGAGTTTTAAAATCCACCAATGGAGGTTTTACTTGGAATACTACAGGAATACAATTTAATTTATCCGATGGTGATATGGTAACTCGTTTATTATTACACCCAAGTGATAACCAAACCATTATTGCAGCCACCAGCAATGGTGTTTATAAAACCACGAATGGGGGCTCCACTTGGGATAATCAACTTACCTCAATTTCATTCATCGATATGGAATACAAACCAGGTGATTTTAATACCCTTTATGGTTCAACCACCTCAGGAAGTATTTATCGCAGTGCAAATGGAGGAGGCGACTGGAGTGAAGAATTATCTCAAGGTAACAGAATAGAGCTAGCTGTTTCTGTTGACGAGCCAACTTATGTGTATGCCATAATAGCCAACTCAAGTAGTGCTCTAGATGGAATTTATAAATCAACAAATAGCGGGAATAGTTTTTCTGAAGTGTTTAGTGGAAATAGTTCAAACCTATTGGGATGGGATTCCAATGGTGGAGGTTCTCAAGGACAAGGATGGTACGATTTATCCATTGCTGTTTCTCCAAATGATGCCAACACCATATTGGTTGGAGGAATTAATACTTGGAGATCTACAAATGGAGGTTCCTCTTGGTCAATAGTTAATCATTGGTGGGGCGATGGCGTTCCTGCTGTGCATGCCGACAAGCATATGTTGAAATATAGAGATAATGGTGATTTGTTTGAATGTAATGATGGAGGAATCTATCTGTCTACTAATAACGGAACTTCTTGGACAGACAAAACTAATGGGATGATCATCAGCCAAATGTATAAACTGGGAGTGTCTCAAACCAATGCCACTGAAACTATTACAGGATTGCAAGACAATGGTTCAAAGCTCTTTTTTAGTAATTTCTGGGACGATGTAAAAGGAGGCGACGGTATGGAATGTCTTATCGACTATACTTCCTCAAACACACAATATGCTACATATGTTAATGGGCAAATCACAAGAACCACAAATCATTGGGCCTCAAGTACAGATATTGAGCCTTCTGCTGCTGGAGATGGCGCATGGGTAACGCCTTATGTCATTGATCCTGTAGATCATAACACGCTCTTTGCTGGTTATACTGACATTTGGAAGACCACCAATAAGGGAGATAATTGGACCAAGATTTCAACTATGAATACCTCCTCAAAAATTCGTGCCATGGCCATTGCTTCTTCTGATAATGATGTGCTTTTCGTCTCAGATCCTAATGAAATATGGAAAACTACTAATGGAGGAGGTTCTTGGACTGACGTAACATCTAATTTGCCAACAAGTAGCTCCAATATTACCTATATCGCCATAAAAGCTGATAATCCCAATACCGTTTGGGTAAGCTTGAGTGGATATAATAATAATTTGGTATATGAAACTACAAATGGAGGAAGCACTTGGAATAATATTTCTGATGGTTTACCTTCCATTCCAGCATATACTATAGTTCAAAACACACAGGCAAGCTCAACAAGTCACCTTTATCTTGGAACAGAGCTTGGCGTATATTTTAGAGAGGGTAGTAACGATTGGACGGAATATAATACCAACCTCCCCAAGGTTCAATGTGGAGAATTAGAGATTTATTACGCCGGAGATGCTACCGATAGCAAACTCCGACTGGCCTCCTATGGAAGAGGCTTATGGGAATCTCCACTAGTTCTGGAAAATACAGACCTTCCTTCTGTACAAACAACTACTCCAACTAATATTACTCAAACTACTGCAACGCTAGGAGGTAATGTGATTAACCAAGGAAGCTCTAATATTTCGGAGAGAGGAGTGGTTTATAGCACCTCCTCGAACCCTACTACTAATGATTTCAAAATAGTAAATGCCAATACAGGAACAGGCAACTATACTGCCTCAGTATCAGGCTTATCACCAGCAACAACATATTATACTAGAGCCTATGCCATAAACAGTTACGGAACAGCTTATGGAGGGCAGGAAGTTTTTACCACTGATTGCGGAGTACTAGGATTACCATTTACTGAGGATTTTGAGTCATCAACTTTCCCACCAAACTGTTGGGATTCTTATAGAGGAATTAATGGGCTAGGAACTGTACAAGATTGGCAATCCTCAGATGATGCCTATAGTGGTAGTCAATCAGCTCACATAGTTTGGGAAAATACAGAAGGTCTAGCTGAAGACTGGTTGGTCAGCCCTAAGATACTTATATCCTCTGGTGCTGAAATGTCATTCTACCAAAAGCAGGCATACGAAGCAGAATATGGATCAATGTATTATATTAAAGTTTCCACAACATCTCAAACCAATATTTCGTCTTTTTCAACTCTTAACTCTTGGGGTGAAGACACCTTTTCTGTTAACTATTCAGAAAAAACAATTGACCTTTCTGCCTATGCTGGGCAAGAGATTTATATTGCTTTTGTAATGACTAATGATGATGGTGACGATTGGTTTGTTGATCATATCAATATCGAGGGTTCTGCACCTACTCCTGTGGCTACAGTTTCTGCCATTCCAGATTGTAATACTGGAGCCATTAAAGTGACGAGTAGCTTGAGTGGAAACCAAACTTTCTACCTTACAGATAATTCAGGTACTGTATTGGATAATGCCACCGCTAATACTAACTTCTATACTTTTCCAGATCTGGTAAATGGGGTGTATAAAGGGAAAGTAGAAAAAGATGGACAAATGTCTGCCTTGTCTGCTGCTGCAACGCTCACCAATAATACATTACCTCAACAACCGAGCAGCATGGCTGGAAATCTTCAGCCTTGCCAAGGCACTAGTCAAACTTATTCGGTCACTAATGACCCTGATGCAGATACTTATAATTGGACTTTACCAAGTACTTGGACAGGGACAAGCACAAATAGTGCAATAACTGTAGTTGTTGGTTCTACAGGAGGAAATATTTCTGTTATACCTGAGAATGAATGTGGTAGTGGTCCTGTTAGAGTTTTAGCTATTGAGGTAAATGAATTACCAGCTCAGCCTTCTATCATATCTGGTGAAACTTCTCCATGTGAAGGAAACTCTATAACTTACACTGTAGATAACGATCCTAATGTATTGTCTTATACTTGGACCCTTCCAAGTGGATGGTCGGGAAATAGCAATACCAACTCAATCACTGTTACCGCAGGAAGTACAGAAGGAGATATTATAGTGAGCCCAATGAATGATTGTGGAAATGGATCCTCAAGATCCTTGGCTGTTGATGCTATCTCACTACCAGAGCAACCTTCTGCTATTAGTGGAGACGAAACTCCATGTGAAGGAGAATCTATCACTTATTCAATTACTAATGACCCAAATGCAGATTCATATATTTGGACTTTGCCAAGTGGGTGGACTGGAACAAGTAGCACGAGTTCAATTACGGTTTCAGTTGGAACAGAGGATGGTGTTGTTTCAGTTGTTCCAGTAAATGGATGTGGAAATGGTTCCCCGAGACAATTAAATGTTATATCATTTTCCATCCCATTTCAAGTCAGTGCCATAGATGGAAATCCATCAGTTTGTGAGGGAACTCAAGAGCTATATACGGTTGAACTAGATGAGAATGTGGAGGATTATACATGGTCTATTCCTTCAGGCTGGACAGGAACAAGTATAAGTAACGAAATTACTGTCACCATTGGTAGTAATGGAGGAAATATTTCTGTTATTCCGAATAATGAATGTGGTTCGGGCCCTAGTCAATCCATTTCATTAGAAGTAACTAATGAAGGACCAGCACAGCCAGATCCTATCGAAGGTGTTATTATGGCTTGTATAGGATTCTTAGAAACCTATTCTGTTCCATTCGACCCATCAGTAGATAGCTATGAATGGTCGCTTCCAAGTAGTTGGACAGGAAATAGCAACACCAATTCTATCACCGTTACAGTGGGAAATACTGGTGGTGAAATATCAGTAACACCAAGTAATTTTTGTGGTGAAGGAACGCCACAAACAGCCACTCTAGGAGTCCTTACAAGTACTCCTGCTCAGCCTAGCTCCATAAGTGGAGCTCAAGAAATATGTGCTGGAGAAACAGAAACTTATTCTGTTGAATTTGTTGATGGTATTGAATATTCATGGGAATTGCCTAACGGATGGAATGGAACAAGCGCAAACAACGAAATAGAAGCAAGTATCGGAAATAATGGTGGCGAAATCATAGTCACCCCTTCCAATGGTTGTGGAGATGGTCCTTCAAATAGCTTGACTGTCGATGTAAATCAGGTGCCAATACCAGCCAGTGAAATATTGGGAGAAGAAGAAGTTTGTGCTGGAGTAACAGAAATATATAGCATGGAAGAGCAAAGCGGGGTCTCCTATAATTGGAGTTTGCCAAGTGGCTGGGCTGGGACTAGCGCTACACATCAGATTTCTGTAACCGTTGGTTCTAATGATGGCGATATTTCAGTTGTCTTAGAAAATGAGTGTGGACTAAGCCCCGCAACTTCAAAAGCACTGAATTCTAATCCTGTGTTAAGTGAACTTAGTAGTATTACAGGCCTAGATCAAATTTGGGGAATGGACACAGAAACCTATTCTGTGGAGACTCTTGATGGTGCTGAATCCTATAATTGGACTTTGGATCCAAGTTGGGTTTTGATTGCCGGAACAGGAAGTAATGAAATTACCATAGACTTCCCAGAGGATGCCAATTCAGGTATGCTTTCAGTGGTCGCTGAAAATCTTTGCGGACTAAGTGAAGCCTCTGAAATGCTTATTGAAATTATTCCCATTGGAATTTTTGAGGTCTCTATTATGGATGTAGCGATATATCCCAACCCTGCGCAGAACAGACTTTATATTGAAATCAATAAGCCATTAGAAGCTGATACCGAAGTTATACTTTGGACTCTAAATGGAAGTAAAGTTATTACTGACAAAATAAAGCCTGGTAGCCAAAAATTAGAATTAGATTTAAGTCTCTTGGCCTCTGGAAGCTATATGTTAGAGCTGAAAAATGAGAAAAATACAGTACAACATAAGATAGTCATCAATAAATAGTCTCTTTTAAAATTTTTTGAAAGTCATTGATTCTTTTCGGATGCTCGTTTTCTTTAAGAATCAATGACTTTTTAAATAGGGTTCTTTTTTGTATTCCTAAATTTATGATATTTGCAAACAACCATATTTAGATATTAAAACTTATAAAAACATGATAAACATCAACTTAGATATTAGCAGAGCATTAGACTTTGTAAAGAAAGAAGACATCAATGCCTTTCAAGATGTGATCAACAAAAATCACCAAAACCTTTTAAATAAAACAGGAAAAGGTGATGATTTCTTGGGCTGGGTAGATTTACCTTCCTCTATTAGCACTGAGTTTTTAGACGAGATTAAAGCCGATGCCGATAAAATGGCTGCAAAAGCAAAAGTATTTGTGGTTATCGGAATTGGAGGAAGTTATTTAGGTGCTAGAGCTGTTATTGAAGCTTTGCAACATCAGTTTAAAGGTTTTGTGAAATCTGACAGACCACAAGTAATCTACGCTGGACAAAACATTAGCGAAGATTATATGGTGGACCTGATGGAAGCTTTGGACGGACTTGATTATGCAGTGACTGTAATCAGCAAATCTGGAACTACCACTGAACCCGCATTGGCTTTTAGAATTATCAAAAACCATCTTGAAACTAAATATGGTAAAGAAGAGGCCGCCGATAGAATTATCGCCATCACAGATAAATCTAGAGGTGCTTTAAAAACCCTTGCTGATAAAGAAGGTTATAAAACCTATGTGGTGCCAGATGATGTTGGAGGAAGATATTCTGTTTTAACTCCTGTTGGATTATTACCTATTGCTGTTGCTGGCTTCGATATTCACGCCCTAGTTAAAGGAGCAGTTGAGATGCAAGAGTTCAACGAGAAGAACACTGCCATAGAAACCAATCCTGTTGCCTTATATGCTGCCACTCGTAATGCACTTTATAATAGTGGAAAAACCACCGAAATCATGGTGAACTACCAACCTACTCTTTATTATATGACAGAGTGGTGGAAGCAATTATATGGCGAAAGTGAAGGAAAAGAGAACAAAGGAATCTTCCCAGCTGGAGTGAGTAACACTACCGATTTACACAGTATGGGCCAATATATCCAAGAGGGAATTAGAAATCTCTTTGAAACAGTAATTAGTGTGGAGAAGAGCAAAAGAAAGCTCGAGATCCCATTGGATGCTGCCGACCTCGATGGTTTAAATTACCTAAAAGGAAAAACCATTACTGAGGTGAATTATAATGCAGAACTTGGAACTGCCATTGCTCACGTTGATGGTGGAGTACCCAATTTAAGAATCAGTATCCCAGAATTAAACGAAGAGAATATTGGCCAGTTGATTTATTTCTATGAGTTTGCCTGTGGATTAAGTGGTTATATTTTAGATGTAAACCCATTCGACCAACCAGGTGTTGAAGCCTATAAAAAGAATATGTTTGCTCTTCTGGGAAAACCAGGTTTTGAAGAAGCTACTAAAGCTATAAAGGCTCGCTTATAGCTGGCCTAGGGTCGACGACCCCTAGCTTAAGCTAGGGGTCGTCGAACCTAGGCTTTAAGCAAATGCTTGCATATCATGCAAGCGATGATATATCCCTTTTTCTTTGAGGAGCTCTTCGTGAATTCCTCGCTCTACAATTTCACCTTTATCTACTACAATAATCTCATCGGCATGTTGAATAGTCGACAAGCGATGTGCAATAATGAGTGAAGTTCTGTTCTTCATAAGGTTTTCCAAAGCTTGTTGAACGAGTCTTTCTGACTCAGTGTCGAGTGCTGATGTAGCCTCATCTAATATCATAATGGGTGGGTTTTTCAAAACTGCTCTCGCAATACTCAATCGCTGTCTTTGTCCACCAGATAATTTTTGTCCTCTATCACCAATAATGCTATCGTAGCCCTCCTCCATTTGCTCGATAAACTCATGAGCATTGGCGATTTTGGCTGCGTTTTTAACCTCCTCTAAAGTGACCTTGTCTTCAATTCCTAGAGCAATATTATTAAATACAGTATCATTAAAAAGAATAGACTCTTGAGTCACGATACCCATTAAACCACGCACATCATCAATTACAATGTCTTTAATATCTACTCCATCAATAGAAATACTTCCTTCTTGAGGATCGTAAAAACGTGGTAATAGATCGGCTAATGTTGATTTACCTCCTCCTGATGCCCCAACAAGCGCAATGGTTTTTCCTTTTGCTATCTTCAAGTTAATCTTTTTCAAGACTTCTACATGATTTTGATAGGAGAAGCTGAGGTCTTTATATTCAATAGTATCAATAAATTCTTTTTTAGCAATGGCTTGGGGCTTTTCTTCTATGATTTCAGGCGCATCTAATACGCCTTCTACTCTTTCCACTGAGGCCGCACCTTTTTGAATATTATAGAAAGCAGTGGTGATGGCTTTAGCTGGATTCAAAATCTGCGAGAAAATCCCTAAATAAACAAGGAATTCTGCTGCTTCCATTGTGGAATCTTCGCTTAGGATTAATCTACCGCCATACCAAAGAATGGTAACTACCACACCTACTCCCATAAATTCACTTAGCGGAGAGGCCATATCTCGTTTACGATATAGTTTAATCATCAACTTGGTATAATCTTGATTGATGGCTTGAAACTTCTTTTCGGTACTATTGATGGCTGTAAAGCCTTTGATAATTCTTAAGCCTCCAATGGTTTCTTCAATTACGCTCAATATAAAACCCATACTTTTCTGGCTTTTATCGCTGGTTCTTTTCAGACTTTTACCAATTTGACCAATCAAGAAGCCACTAATGGGCAATAATACCATCACGAAAATAGTTAAGCTTGGACTCATAAAAAACAAGACTGCAATGGAAGCAATTATGGCAATGGGTTCTCTAAAAACCGATTCCAAAGAGCTCATAATAGACCATTCTATCTCTAAAACATCAGAAGTCATTCTGGAGATAATATCCCCCTTTTTCTTTTCGCTAAAATAACTGATGGGAAGGATCAGTACTTTTTTATACATATCATTTCTTAGATCTCTCACCACACCATTACGTATGGGTGCCAAAAAGAACATGGCCAAATAACGAAAGAGATTTTTAAGGAAATATAGTCCTAGAATAATAAATGCGATATACAATAGAGTTTCCATTTCACCATGCATTTTAATCAGTTGTCCGGCATAGAAATTGAAATTCTCAGAGATGGAATCGAAGTTGAAAATATCAAGAGGAACAGCTTCCTCCGGAATATCCTGCATTTTAAAAAGCATATTTAGTATGGGGATAAACACCGCAAACGAAGCCAATGAAAAGATAACCGCCAAGATATTAAAGAATACATTCAAACTAGCGTAAGGCCAGTAGGGTTTAACATAGGTAAGGATTTTAAATAGCTTCTTCATGAAATATGCATTTTTACAATTCGCAAAAATAGTCAATTTGCCGCTTCTTTGTTTTTATTATCTTTGATATGGCTCAATTAACAATTTATAACATGAAGAAATTAGCATTTATAGCCCTATTTTTAGGATTAGGTTTGATGTCTTTCGGACAAAGTCTCAACGAAATCAATAGAGAACTCACATACAAAACCTGGGTAGATGGTGAAATAAGAAGTATTAATGGCTACGAAGTGAGGCGAGTAAATGGAGCCGATTATGGTGGTTCGAGAAATTCTACAACAGGTATGATTACTTCTATAGCCTATCATGATGCCGTTTCATCAGCTGAGAAGGCATACTTAGAATTTTACATTACTCGATATGAACAATCTTTAGCTAATATGAAATGGTTTATGTTTATCATTAGAGGAGAAGATGATAAAGAAAAACTGTGGGAGCATAAATTGGCATATAAATCTTCGGAACTACCCGCAGGAAACTTTTATTGGAATTACACCACCGTCCCTATTCCAGAAAATATACATCCTCCATTCTATATTTATATTCGCGATAGAAATATCCCTAACCTGACTAGCTTTAAGTTTAAGATAGAGAAGTAGAGAAGCTCCTATATATCTATAGTAAATATAGACTTATATCATTTCGCCTATTAGGTGTTTAAAACCCCCAATGTGTATTCGCAGGTTTACAAATGATCCGTTGTAACTAGGCTGGAGAGGATGTTTATCAAATAAAATTAGCCAATCGTCAACAGCCATATGTGTGATTATTGTTAGAGACGAAAACCATATGGTTGGCAGTGCTAAGTTTATGGTGGATTAGTAAAAATATAATATACTACAAAAAAGGGGTCAAGTTGAAATTCTGGGGGAATTGATTTTTACGCAAAAATATTTGTCAATCGAAAAAGGAAAAATTTGACATCTCTGACACCTCTGAATTCAGACCTAAAATGCTTTAATTTTGCGTTAAAGG
>NZ_JABKBZ010000287.1:0-446 GCF_013166635.1 Lentimicrobium sp. S6
AACGCTCCAATTTTAGCTCTTCACCTGCAATTGCAACTAAACAATATGTTATTATTGCCGTGTAAATCTGGATACGAACAGCATTTTCTGTGGTACCCCAAAATGATTTAACTTTTAAATGTTGTTTAATCCATTTGAAAAACAACTCAACTTGCCATCGGTTTTTATACAACAAAGCGACCTGTTTTGCTGTAGTATCCATATTATTGGTTAGGTAGATGAATGTTCGTGTAGTATCAGAATCATAGTATTTAATTCGTCTTATTTTTTCAGGGTAGTTTTTGGAAATATAGTATCCAGTAAGTCAACCTATTTGGTCTATTTTTACTCCATTGCCCTTATCTGCTTTGTTCGAATATATTCGACTAAATTTTAAATTTGATTTTGCTCGTATTACAAAATATGATGAAAGTTTGGTTATCTGATATAGACGCGTGAAGTCGACA
>NZ_JABKBZ010000033.1:0-58483 GCF_013166635.1 Lentimicrobium sp. S6
ACATGTAAAAACTCCATGGCTGATAAATCCTGATTACCATCCAATTGAATGCCTTGATAGTTGAAACTAGCATATTTCATCATTTCATTGCCACCAATATCTTCATTACTAACTACAGTTGTTTGTCCCCAGCCTGGATTAAAATCCGTTCCTGCAAGATTTGTATAGCTGTCACTGTAAACAGAGACTACATTTTCTGCATCCTCTGTTGGTAATGGTGCCGCTGCACTTGGTTCTGTGGCTGTTGTTGGCTCTTTATAGAAATAAATATTATCTAAATATATATTAGATGGATTGACTCCTGCTTGGCCATCAAACTTCAACTGATGGATATCGGCCATAGAAACATCTGTGAAATCACCTACTGGAATATCATAACTATTCCAAGTTCCTTGTGTCAGAGGAGTCAATTCATGAAGAAATTCTCCTGTACTAGCACTAATAGGTGTTAACTTCACCACTGTGGCATCTGCAGTCCAAATATCAACATGTAAAAACTCCATGGCTGATAAGTCTTGATTACCATCCAATTGAGTTCCTTGATAATTGAAACTAGCATATTTCATCATTTCATTGCCACCAATATCTTCATTACTAACTACAGTTGATTGTCCCCAACCTGGATTAAAATCCGTTCCTGCAAGATTCGTATAGCTGTCACTATAAATAGAGACTACATCTGCTGCATCCTCTGTTGGTAATGGTGCCGCTGCACTTGGTTCTGTTGCTGTTGTTGGCTCTTTATAGAAATAAATATTATCTAAATATATATTAGATGGATTGACTCCTGCTTGGCCATCAAACTTCAACTGATGGATATCGGCCATAGAAACATCTGTGAAATCGCCTACAGGAATATCATAACTATTCCATGTTCCTTGTGTGAGAGGAGTCAATTCATAAAGAAATTCTCCTGTACTAGCACTAATAGGTGTTAACTTCACCACTGTGGCATCTGCTGTCCAAATATCTACATGTAAAAACTCCATGGCTGATAAGTCTTGTACTGTACCATCATTACTACCTAAATTAATTCCTTGATAGTTGAAATTAGCATATTTCATGGTTTCATTACCTGCAACATCAACAAAAGAAATAGCCGTAGACTGACCCCAATTTGGATTGAAGTTCGTTTCAGCAATATCAGTATATGTTCCGCTATAAACGGAAATTACATCTGCCTGATCATGACTTGGAACTGGAGCTGCGATAACTGGGGCAGCAGGTGCAGAACCAGCATTAAAAGTCATTTCGTCAAAATAAATGATATTATCTTGGTCTCTAGCTGCAAAATCAGGAAAAACGACCAATTTATTATAGGTATTTCCAATTACAGCTGAAAAATCAAAAGTCAATTCTTCCCATTGGCCAGTAAGGGTATTTAGAACGTCATAACTTTCAACATTTCCACCTGTTCCTTCAAGTTTGATTTTTACTTGACTCAAGACATCTTTATAAACCCAAAGTTTAATAAGGCTATTGTCCTCATCAAAGGTAAAACTGCCAATGTCAAGAGTTTCACAACCTGCCCAATCCATTCCGGCATCTAGAGCTGTGAATTTAGCGACTGTAGTAGTGGTATTTCCATCACCATTAAAAGGATTTGGAATTATTTCTAGGGGAGGGTTGGTGCTGTTTTCGAAGGTAGCCCATGTCCAATCTGCTCCATTTCCACCAGCTTCAAAATCAATCGGATTATTTTGAGCAAAACCGAAAGCCAGTGAAAATATTAAAATAAACGTACTTATATATTTCATTGCGATAAGTTTAATATTTCATTATTGAATAATACATTTCTTAACATCCACAAAGCTTCCAGCCTCTATTTTAATAAAATAAATGCCCGCTTTTTCATTGGTGATATTCCATTCTACCTGATGAGTTCCTGCCTCAAATACAGTATTCACTATAGTTGAAATCCTACGTCCAGAAATATCAAGGATGCTAATCTCTGTTTGTTCCTGACTAGGAATTTCAAATTTTATAGTTGTAGCATGAGAAAAAGGATTGGGTTGATTATCATATAATTTATAGTTGCTTAAGCTGGAATAATCGTCAAGTCCCACTATATCTTGATAATAGAAAACATTATCAACAAAAATAGTTCCTTGAGGAGCTTTCACCAATATTAACTGAGCAATATGGTCTCTATTCAATAAATCTGTGAAATCACTTAGAGCAATATCGTAAGATATCCATGTTTCTATTTCTGGAGCAGCAAAAGTAATTTCATGTTCCGTATCATCACCCCCACCATAGGCAGCATCGGCTCCAAAATCTACAAGTTTCACTTTAAAATCATTAGCATCTGGAGTCCAAACATCTAAATGAAAATGAGTCATTGCAGTAGCATCTATCAAGTTTGCTCCAACCGTTTCGATTCCTACATAATTAAGTGCAGTGTATTTTTTTGTAGGATTTCCCTCAATCATTACATCTTCTAATGCAGCTTCAGACCAATCAGTTCTCCAAGTATCAACAGTTACATCATCATATACATCACTAAACATAGAAATTACGTTTTGAGAATCCTGAGTAGGTTCTACTGCAGCAGTTTCTGGCTCAGCACCTGTTCCACCACCACCTTGTTCAGAGAATGTAATATTGTCAAAATAGATAATATTATCTTGTGTTCTTCCTGCCAGATCAAAATCAGGAAAAATAACTATCTGATCATATCCATCTTGAACTTGACTGCTAAAGTCAAATGTTAGTTCTTCCCATTCATTTACAACTGTATTTGCCACTTTTATTTCGCCCATAGACCAACCATCGGGTTTTACGAGTTTAATTCCAACATCGCTGATAACTGATTTCCAAACCATTATTTTGATTGTAGCATTACTTGCATTTATTGAATAGCTGCCTATGTCTGATCCATGCATGGATTCACAACCTACCCAGGGGGCACCTGTTTGACGGGCTGTGATTTTGGCTACTGTAGAAGAGGTATTGACCCCTGTCATATCGGGGTTTTCGATAATTTCCACTGGTGGATTATCATCGTTTTCGAATACCGTCCAGGTCCATTCAGCACCATAACCACCGGATTCAAAATCAATAGGAGCATTCTGAGCATTCAATCCTATAACGGATAAAAGCGAAATAATAAGTATTAGATTTTTCATAGATTTTGTTTTGATATTATTTAATTGTTTTAATTATTTTCTTTTCTTTATTGGATAATAGTTTTCTTAACTACCTCACCAGAAGCTGTTTTTAAGTGAATGAAATAAATTCCAGGATTTAAATTTTTAGGACTCCAAGTAAACTCATATTGACCTGATGGTCTAAAACCTTTGACCAAATCTTCTATTTTACGACCAAAGATGTCATAAACTATCATTTCTATATCACCAGAGTCCTCTAATTCAAATGCAACAGTAGCCTGAGTCATTACGGGATTTGGATTTATAGATAATAAAGATTTATTACTTAGGTTTTGTGTCTCAATGGCAGCCACCATTCCCCCATCATAATAAATATCATCTAAGGCAAACTCACAATTGGCTCCATTCACCTCAAGTATTACAAATTCATAACTTAACATCCGCAGATCGATGAATTCTCCTCTTAAATCAGAGATGGGAATGCTGGCTTGTCCCCACTCACCATTCCTTACCAAATCATATTTAGTTTGGTTCGCTGGAAACTCTACGTAATTTTGATTTCCCCAAGCATCAATCACGCCTATCTGAAAACTCACATGAGCAGGAATTTTAATTCTGAATTTCAAATATCCTTCGCCAAAACCCAAAAGATTAATAGGTTGAGCCGACATAATTCCAGCACCAAACCAACCTAAACCATTACTAATCCAACTAATGCCATTTTCTCCTTCGTAAGGTGGGATATTACCATCTGATAGCGTACCTTCCCAAACATAAATATGTGCAGGTTCATTAGTAAATAGGGCATTATTAGTGGGTGTTTCGTCGGTAAATATTCCAAATGTTTCTAATTGTTCTTGAGGAGGTCCAACATTAACACTACCCTGACCATTCCATTCCATTACTTTTATATAATCAACATACATTTCAGCATCAAAAGGCATTGAAACAGCCTCTCCACTCCCTGGGTCGCCAAGATTATAAGCATCTGTAAAGGCTCCGCCAATAGCCATATTTACAATCAAGAAAAAAGGTTGATTAAACTCATCACTAATAGAATCTATGTAGAATGTCTCAGCAAATAAATCATATTCAATATCATTATCGATTACTGTAAATCTCAAACTATTTTCATCCCAATAGGTACGGTAAATAAGGTATCTATCAATAAGCGGATCGTTATGATTAAAATAAGGTCTGCAGTACTCATCATCCGGATCCCATGCAAGGCTAGCTGCTCCAGAAGGATTATCAGGATTTATAGCATCCTCACTAAAAAAGATGGCATTAGAACCAACCATTTGATTCACTGTAGAATTATTTAATCCATTGCCTCCATTATGTCCATCATGTAAGTCTCTGAAAGCTTGCTGATGTCCCATTTCCATGATGTCTATTTCTCCTTTAGTTGGCCATGAATAATTGGCGGTGCCTAACATCCAAACTGCTGGCCAACCACCTAAATCTATATTAGGAATTCGAACACGAGTTTCTACCACTCCATATTGAAGAGAAACTTTCGATTTGGTATTGATTCTCCCGGAAGTGTAATTTAAAGGGTTTCCCCATTGGTCCACTATATTTGCACCTGATTCTTGTCGTGCTGTTATACGAAGGGCGAAATTCCCAGGTTCTTCTGAAACTTCCTCAATAGTGACATTATCGCTCTGATAAAACTCTAATTCACCATTACCCCATCCCCAACTACCATTTCCAGTCTCAATGATCCAATTATCAAGATTATTAAAGTCTTCTTGCCAGATTACTTCGCCTACTTGGGAAGAAGCATTAACAACAAATAAAAAAACAAAAACATGGATAAATAAATAATGTAAAGTATTGCTCATATAGTCTTTTTGTTAAAGGTTAGTTAACAAAACTCGGTATAATTAACTGGTTAAGACAAACTTTCCACTACATAATTAATACATCATTATCAATAAACACTACACTATTTATACATCATTTTCATTTTTTAAACACTGTATATCTGGCTTTTATATTATACGCAATTTACTCAAAAGCTATACTACAATTTAATTGCTTTTTAATTTTACTAAAAATCATAGAAATAGATAATTATTCGAATGAGCAATTCATTGACAACCATAAAAACCTTACATTTTCATCCACTTCATTATTGATATCTTTAATGAAGTGGATGGTAAAAAAGGAATAAATTAACATGCCATCTATTTATTGAAAACCAAATAATCAATACTTTTGCCCCATGATAAAAAACATACACATTACTAATAATTGTTGTTGCTCTTGGGAAACCAATAGTGATAGGGTGATGTGTATTCGAGAAATTTAGAAATCAAGATATTAATATATACAGCCCTTTCGAAATTCGAGAGGGCTTTTTTTATGCTAGAAAAAATGAGAAAAAACAACTTTATACAATCCCGTGGTCAGTTTTTGGAAAACAGCTTAGGCAGAGTTCCCCGTAGAAAAAAGGTTCATGATTTCCTCAATGAAACCATAGGCTATCTATTTCCTATTTTATCATTCTTTGATAATGAAGATGAAGAAATAAGCTTGGATGATATTCTAGTTCTTCTAAAAGAAATACTGGAATCTTACGATTCGGGTGTAAGGGATACCAAAGAACTCATCCTCCAATTCAAAGAAGAGTTACCTAAAATCTATGAGACCTTAATCAAAGATGCCACGGCCATTTATGAAGGCGATCCAGCAGCAAAATCCATAGAGGAGGTTATTATATCATATCCAGGTTTCTATGCCATTTTAGTCTATCGAATTGCTCATGTTTTGAATAATTTATCAGTAACTATCATTCCCCGAATGCTTACCGAATTTTCCCACAGCAAAACAGGAATCGATATTCATGCCCATGCTAAAATTGGGGAGTCTTTTTGTATAGATCATGGCACGGGTATCGTGATTGGAGAAACTACCGAAATTGGTAAACATGTAAAGATATATCAAGGAGTAACGCTTGGCGCTTTGAGTGTTTCGAAGAGTTTAGGAGGTAAGAAGCGACATCCAAGCATCGAAGATCATACGGTCATTTATGCAGGTTCTACGATTCTTGGTGGAGAAACTATCATTGGACATCATTCAACCATCGGCGGAAATGTTTGGCTTACTCAGTCTGTAGCTCCCCATTCTGTGGTTCTAAATCAAGCAAAGATTCATTTAAGAAATAACCAACAAGAACAAAAAGATAGGATTGACTTTGTCATCTAAAAACGAAAAGACATGAAAACTCAAAATATATTAGAATTAATAGGAAACACTCCAGTTCTTCAAATCAACAGACTATTTAAACCCAATTTAGAAGCTTGGATAAAACTAGAAAAACAAAATCCTGGAGGAAGCATAAAAGACAGGATTGCTTTAGCCATGATCAATGATGCTGAAGAAAGAGGTGTCCTCCAGAAAGGTAGTATTATCATAGAACCCACTTCGGGAAATACAGGGATTGGATTGGCATTGGTTTCTGCTGTAAAGAAATATCGCTTAATCTTAACCATGCCCGAATCCATGTCCATAGAAAGGCGAAAACTTATGAAAGCTTATGGTGCTGAAATCATACTCACTCCAAAAGAACTAGGTATGAAAGGTGCCATTGATAAAGCCAAAGAATTGCAAGCCGACTTAAATGCTTGGATGCCCATGCAATTTGAGAATCCTGCCAATCCTGAAATTCATAGTCAAACTACAGCACAAGAAATCATAAATGACTTTCCAGAGGGATTAGATGTTTTGATAAGTGGAGTGGGAACAGGTGGACATATTAGTGGTATAGCCTTAGAGTTAAAGAAGCATTGGCCAAACCTAAAAGTAATCGCAGTAGAACCAAGCGACTCCCCCTTTATAAGCGAAGGTAAAGCTGGACCTCATGCCATCCAAGGCATTGGAGCTGGATTCATTCCCAAGAATCTAAATACAGAAATCTTAGACGAAGTGATTAAAATAACAAAGGAGGAGGCTTATTTATTCACCCAAAGAGCTGCTTTAGAAGAAGGTTTATTTATCGGAATTTCCACAGGCGCTTCCCTTGCTGCCATTCATCAAATACAAGAACAATTGGTCGGGAAACGAGTATTGACTTTTGCTTATGATACTGGGGAACGCTATTTATCATTGGAAGATTTGTTTTAAGAATCCTTAATCACTCCAGTCAAAAAAACCAAAGTCCTATTATTCATTATTGAGTCTACTCCAAAAAGCCTTTTTTAGCCACAAAGGCTCAAAGACACAAAGATGCACGAAAATTAAAGCGTTAACGGTAAGCCCTTTGTGTTTTTTTGGTGTCTTAGTGGCGATATCATTTTATTTACTTTTCGGTGTGGACTCATTATTGACATTCAAATGTTGTCCAAGAGTATCAATTTGTATATTTGTTCAAACTAAGGCTATGTGTGGACGCTATTCTTTTGCTCAATTAAGTTCGGAAGTCGAGAAACGATTTAAAATTCATGTGGATGGAAACACCTATGTGGCAAGGTATAATAATGCTCCAGGCCAAAAACTCGGAGTCATTACCAATCATTCACCCAAGCACCTGAGCTTATACCATTGGGGCTTATTACCCTCTTGGGCTCAGGATCCTCGTATGGCTTTTAAAATGATAAATGCCAGAGGGGAGACTATTCAAGAAAAACCAGCATTTAAAGAAGCATTCTCCTCCAAAAGATGTTTGGTACCAGCCGATGGGTTTTACGAGTGGAAGAAGCATGGAAAGCAAAACATTCCCCATTATATCTGTTTAAAATCGAAAGAAATGTTTGCTTTTGCGGGTTTGTGGGAAGAGTGGAAAGATGCAGAAGGAAGAATAAAAAACACCTTTACTATCGTTACTACAGCATCCAATGAAATCATGAAACCATTACATGCAAGAATGCCTGTCATATTACCTCCTCATTTGGAAAAAGAATGGGTTGAAAATCAAAATACAAAAGACTTACAAAAGATGATTCAGCCATTTGACTCTTTAAAAATGGAAGCTTTCGAAGTGAATACCAGAATCAACAAAGTGGAAAATGAGGATTCAGATTTAATTCTGCCTTTTCAAAACAATAAACAGATTTCTTTATTTGATGAAGACTAAACCTAATTGCCAAGCCTTAATATTCTATAAGCACCTTTAATAACAATAATAAATACTAGAGTCCCAATCACCAAGTCTGGAATACTCGATTGCAGCCAATAAACTAATCCTCCAGCCAAAATCACCCCTAAATTAATAATGATATCATTGGAAGTAAAAATCATACTTGCTTGCATATGTGCTTCTTTGCTCTTGGATTTTTGTAATAAAAACAAACTGACTGTATTTGCCAATAATGCTATGAAAGAAATGGAAATCATCATACGAAAATCGGGAGATAATTCTGGATAAATAAACCTCCTCATCACTTCAAACAAACCTACACTAGCTAAGGTAATTTGCAAATAACCTGCTACTCGTGCCACTCTCTTTTTAATTATTATTGAGGAACCAACAACAAGAAGGCTAAGCCCATATACCAAAGAATCAGCTAGCATATCTAAACTATCAGCAACCAAACCCATGGATCTGGAAATAAACCCAGTAACCATCTCTATAATAAAAAAGCCAAAATTAATAATCAAAACGGCCCAAAGCAATTTCCTTTGCTGCTTTTGGTCATGGACTTTTTCTATGCTTTCCCCATTGAATTCAACCGTGTTTAGCCTTTTCCCTCCAAGGTTTAAATCCAATATTCCTTGCTCTATTTTCTCTAGATCTTCAAAATGAATAACCTCAAGTCTACGTTTTGGAATATCAAAATTCAAACATTGGATTCCAGAAATAGATTCCAATTTCATACGGATTAAAGCCTCCTCTGAAGGACAATCCATTTGACTAACCTCAAAAGTTGTTTTCTGCATAAATATATTATTGATTTTACAATGATACTAAAATACCCTTTCCATGAAAGTTTTAAAAATCATTTTAATATTCTATATTTGTTTTGGATCAAAATCATCAACAAAACCTCATAAAATGAAAACTATACTTCAATATAAAAACACAAAGTACTCCTTCATTTTTTTAGTTTTGTTCTATTTAGTGCCCAATTTAGGAGTAGGTCAAACCAATGATAGCATACCAGCTATTAAACCCATACCCATATCAGAAATTACCTTTAAGTATGAAAGCTTATTAAAATCACTGGAAAAAATCCGTGAAAATTCCAAGCGACCCTCATTCGTGATTGAACTAGATACAAATTATCAGAAATATATTTTCGCTATTGATAGCCTGAGTACCAAGGTGATAAAAGATAGCAGCAGATATACACTTCAAAGAATTAATAATTTAATTGGCGAGTGGAATGGATATAGCCTTCGAATACATAACTGGCAAACGGATGTAAGTAGGCATGCACAACTATTGGAAGTCAATTTAGATTCTCTTGAATATAAAAAAAGCGTATGGCTCAAAAGCTTGAAATATGCCGATGAAAAAGAAGCTCCACAGGAAATTCAAAACAGATTAAAATCGGCTATTGATAGTACACAAATGATTGATGATGAAGTATCTGAGATAAACGATCATATGATACGTCTTCAAGATAAACTCATCTATGCACAAAACCAGGTGAGCAAAGTCATTGACTATCTAGAAATAGAGAAATCAAATTATCAAGGTCGTTTATTTATTCTCGATAGCCCTCCCCTATGGAACTACCAATCGGAGAAATCGGTTGAGGATTATTTTGCAGAAATAAAAGCCAATTGGGCAGACCAACAAAGGATACTCAAAATTTTTTATGCTGCATATACATGGCAATTCATTATTCATCTTTTTTCTTTCATTATCCTGATTATCGTATTTCTATATTTTAGAAAAACCTATTCCACCACAGAATTCCCTGGAAATGATCATCGAATAAAACTAGCCATTACCACTATTAATCATCCTATAATATGTGCCTTCGCATTAGCTTTGATGCTCAGCATCTATTTCTATGAAGGAGGTCCAGTAGTGTTTTTTAGTTTCGTTACCTTATTAGCTGCCATACCGGTCATCATCTTATTTCCTAAATATGTTAGAATCGAGAACAAATGGGTGCTCTATGTGGTTTTAGCCGTATTCTTGACCAATGAAATACAAGAGTTCCTGATCGTAAACCCATTAACTAATAGGATATTTCAATTAATCAAAGCCTTTGCCCTTGGTTTTGTTTTATACAAAGCCCATCAAAGCCAGATAAAGAGTAAGGAACATGTGATAGGAAATCCTTATTGGAAAAAAGCAATCTTGTTTTTAGCTCCCCTATTTATGTTATTAATTCTTTCATCTATACTTGCCAATATTGCAGGTGCCTATCAGCTTTCAGAATTATTAGTGAATGGGGTTTTAGATACAACTACTTACGCCTTGATTTTCTTTGTTTTTGGTGCAGTATTCTCTAGTGTTTTGGTAATCCTTCTAAGATCTAAATATGTAAGTTCCATAAAAGTATTTTCACATAAAAACTTGAAATTCGAATCTAGAATTAGCGGATTGATCTTTCTATATATTGCCTTTTTATGGATAAAGATAGTGTTTGGGGCCTTTCACCTCCTCAAACCAATGATAGATGCTTATGAGGCTTTCCTAGACTTGTTTTGGCAAATTGGAGGAGTAAAGATATCGGTAGGGGGAATTATGTCATTTGTCATTATTCTTGCTGGAACTTTCATACTTGCTCGCCTGGTAAAGGAATTGATCAACGATAATGTATTCCCCATTCGTAATTCAACCAGAGGATTGCCAAATGCCTTCTCCATGGTCATCAGATATATGATAGTGGTATTGGGAGTTTATGTGGCCTTATCGGCTGCGGGCATCAACCTGTCTGAATTTGGTTTAATGGCTGGTGCACTTGGTGTGGGTTTGGGGTTTGGTTTACAAAACATCCTCCATAATTTAGTATCGGGCTTAATTGTAAGCTTCGAAAGACCTATTCATGTTGGCGACACTGTAGAAGTTGATAAGCTTCATGGTACTGTTACTGAAATTGGAGTTCGAAGCAGTAAGATTCGTACTTTCGAGGGCTCAGAGGTGATATTACCCAATGGAGATTTGTTGAGCAAACAAGTCATCAACTGGACGCTCACCGATCAAAAGCGAAGACTAGAAATTAATATCAGAACCTCTTTTGATGCCAATCCACATGAGGTTATTGAACTATTGAAGAAAGAAATTTCATTACATCCGAACGTAAATCCAGAACCTAATCCTCTATGCTTATTTGAAGGATATGGCGATTCGGCCTTGAATTTTAGAATCTTGTTTTGGGTTCAATACAATGTAGGCTTATCTACCAAAAGCGATGTCGCTTTAGGTATTTATGATAAACTCAAAGAAAAGAAAATTGAAGCTCCTATTCATCAGCAACGCTTGATTTATCAGGATAGATTTCCTGATCATGGTCATCCCATGTAGTGTTTAATGATGATGGCTATGGCTCACAAGCCCAAATGTAAATTGATTGCGGCTTTTATATATTTCACCAGCCCTAACAGTAATACAAGGAAAGTTGTCATGATTTGGAGCATCAGGAAAATGCTGTGGCTCCAAACAAAAAGCACCATGTCTAATCAATGGTTTTCCATTTCTTCCCATTTCACTTCCATCAAAATGATTACTGGTATATAAGACAACGCCAGGCTGATCGGTAACTAGATCTAGAGTGCGACCACTCTTCTCGTCTACTGCTTTTGATGAAATTCCAAAAACACCATATGCTTTATTGATGATATATACTCTATCAATTCCCTCTTTCATCCCTTTTAAAGCCTCCCCTAGTTTGGCTCCTCTACTGAAATTATAGGGTGTTCCTAGCACATAATCAATCTGACCATCTGGAATCATTTCCCCATCCACATGAAGTGCTTTTTGGGCATTCATCATCACTAGAGTATCATAGATATTATCGTCTTCATTGGACATATTAAAATAAGAATGGGAAGAAAGATTAATGATGGTGTCTTTATCTGTAGTGGCATCAAAATAGATCAATAATTGATTCTTATTATTGAGGATATAGGTGGTTTTAAATATTCTATTACCTGGATATCCACCTTCACCATCTGCTGCTAAAAATGTTAAAACCAATTTCACAGAATCTGTTCGTTTCTCCAATTCTGCGGTCCATGTTTTTTTTCCTAGACCTGCAGCTCCACCATGCAGACTATGCTTTGCTCCATTATTATCTAAGGAGAAATCCCTATCATCAATTGTAAAATGACCCAAAGATATTCTCCCAGCTGTTGGCCCAACAATGGCACCCAGAGAGCTTTCATCTTTTTCATATCCTTCTAAATTGTCCTTACCTAGAACAATATTCTTTAAAAACCCCTTCTCATCTGGCGTGATTATGCTTTCTATAATACCTCCATAAGTAAGTATTTTAATGGTAATCTTATGGTCGTTGGAGAGTTCAATGATGTCGACATTACTGCCGTTTGAGAGTGTTCCGTAGTGTTTGCGAGTGATATTCATAGTCTTTTTTTGAAATGTAACTGTAACAAAAGTAAATATACTTCCGTCACATGGAAAACAACAAAATTATTAAAACAATAATTATGAAGACAAAAATGATACAATTTTTTATTTTAAGCCTGATAGTTCTTTTCCCATTTCTATCAGAAGCTCAAGATGCAAATATAAGCGAACGCACACCAGAACAAAACTTCACTGGTCTTATAGTAGGTGGATATTATAAAATCTATTTAATGAATGGCGATCCAAAATTAGTGATTCATGCTAAGCCTAGCGTTGCTGAAAAAGTTAAAACAGAAGTTAGAAATGGTGTTCTTGAGATTTCAAACCGTCCCATCAGACAAAGTAATCCCATCAGAATAGATATTTATAGTGATTATATTTCTGATTTCGATATCAGTGGTGCGGTGATAGTCGTTTCGGAGGAGCCTCAAAAACCAGAGCATATAAACTTCGAAGTGAGTGGTGCTGCACAAGTAAACCTAGAAGTAGAAACAGGTCATATAGATGGACAAGTAAGTGGAGCTAGCATCTTAGAATTGAGTGGAAAAGCAAAATCCATTAGCTGTAAAGCCAGTGGCGCATCTATTTTGAAGACTTCTCTTTTGCAAGCTGAAAGTAGCGATATCGTGGTCTCAGGTGCTGCTGGTGTTTTAGTAACCGACAAGCGTACCGAGATTCCTGAAGACAGAGAAGTAAATTATGATAATGAAATACAAGCTACCGATGAAGATGGCGAAAAAACAACCTATGGAGTTACTTATGATGGTTCTACTGCAAGAGCAAAATTCTTAGGAATTAAGGTAAATGTAGACGAAGATGATGAGACTGGTGAAGTAACAGTGGGTAGTCACAAATGGGTTTATGATAGTGAGGGTGAAGTAACCCATAAGCGAATTCGTCACAATAGATTTAATGGCCATTGGGGTGGAGTTGGTATAGGAATCAATGGGTATGTAAACGATAAATATTACTATTCACTACCTGAGGAGTATGAATATCTAGATCTTTTATGGCAAAAATCAATAAATGTAGATTTGAATATCTATGAGCAAAATATAAATCTCTCAGAAAATAGAAACTTCGGGTTAGTCACTGGAATTGGATATTCCATCCATAATTATAGCTTTACCAAATCCTTTACCGTCATGCAAGATTCTAACTATTTTGTTGGTGCCTATAACAAAGGAGTTAATGTTCGCAAAAGCAAAATCGTCACCAATTTCATTACCATTCCAGTTTTATTCGAATTCCAAGATAAAAATCCAAGTCCTTTAACAAAGCATCGCTGGCATGTAAGCCTTGGAGCTATTTTTGGCGTTCGTGTTCATGCCCATCAGAAAACCTATTTCAACGAAAACAACAAAGACTATAATTTAGTTCATGCAGTAAGTGGCGATGTAATAGCTACAGCTACTTCACCATCTTATAACAAAGCAAAAGTTCACGACAACTTCTATATGCGTCCTTTTAAAATGGATGCCAGTTTAAGAGTGGGTTGGGGATGGATTAATTTATATGCGAATGTATCCTTAACAGAAATGTTCAACTCAAGTAAAGGCCCAAAACTTTATCCTTTCTCAGTTGGAATTATGTTAGTGAGTTGGTAAAACATCTTGATTATTGATCATACCTTTTGAAGACCCAATGCTATTATAGTGTTGGGTTTTTCTATTAACCTTAATATGATTAAAGAGATATTCTTATATGTAATTGTTCTTATCTTTGCCACGAGATAATATAATGATACCAAATGATGAAGAAACCTATATTGGCTTTTACCGCCTTATTGATTGCGCTTACTTTTCTAAATTCTTGTAGCACTGTTCCAGTAACAGGTCGTTCCCAGTTAAATATGATTCCATCTAGTGAAATGCTATCTATGAGCTTTCAGCAATATGACCAATTTTTGGCTGAAAATCAAGCCAGTCAGGACCAAGCTAATGCACAAATGGTAAAACGAGTAGGCCAAAAAATACAAGCCGCTGTGGAACAATATCTACAACAAAATGGCTATGCTGATTTATTAGAAGGCTACGAGTGGGAGTTTAATTTGGTAGATAACGAACAAGTAAATGCTTGGTGTATGCCAGGCGGAAAAGTAGTAGTGTACACCGGAATCCTTCCTATTACTAAAGATGAGACTGGATTAGCGGTGGTCATGGGTCACGAAATTGCTCACGCTGTAGCTGAACATGGTAACGAAAGAATGAGCCAACAATTAATGCAACAAGCTGGGGCAACTGGCCTAATGCTAGCACTAAGCGAAAAACCAGCCGAAACACAAATGATTTGGTCCACAGTATATGGCTATGGAAGCCAATACGCGGTGATGCTTCCATATAGTAGAACTCATGAAAGCGAAGCCGATCATTTGGGATTGATATTTATGTCCATGGCAGGATATAATCCACAAGAAGCACCAGCTTTTTGGGAAAGAATGTCATCAGTTGGTGGAGCAAAACCACCAGAAATATTAAGTACCCACCCCAGCGATGATACCAGAATCAGCAATTTGAATAAATGGATGCCTGAAGCCATGACCTATTATAATAAATCGGGCGGAACAAGTACTGGAGTGAATAGCAATACCAGTGGTTCGAATAATTCAAATAACTCAGGAACAAATGGAAAACCAGTTCAAATTATTCGTAAAAAATAGAATATGAAGAAACTTCTTCTAGCCATTTTATTATTGGGTATGGCTCCCTTAGCAAATTCGCAAATATTGATCTCATTGCTTTTAGGGGATAAACTAAACTCCGGTGGTATAGAGTTTGGACTAGAGGGAGGTATTAATTGGTCGAAAATTAATGGCTTTGAATCCCATAAATACAATAGAGCATTAAATCTTGGCTTTTACTTCGATATAAGATTAAAAAAGCAATGGAGCTTAAACACAGGAATATTGGTGAAATCCAAGTTGGGAACAGCAAAACTCAGTGCGCATGATTTAGAAGTTTTAGAAGCTCCTACTTATGACTCCATAGGGAATTATGCTCAAGTGATTAATTATTTTATCCTTCCTGTTTTAATTAAATATAAATTTAAGAACCACATGTATGTGGAGCTTGGAGCTCAAGGAGGATTAATGTATAGTGCTTGGACAGAGTTTATTCGCAAATCGGATAATTCTGATGTCAGCATTCGAAATTTTAATGAAGAAAAAATCAACAGAATAGATGCCGGAATGACCATTGGAGCAGGATATAGACTATTGAAGGGGAAAGGGTTTACTCTTGGTGCCAAATATTATCAAGGATTCACCAATGTATATAAAGGCAAATCTGGTTCTGTAAATAGTGGTTTCTTTTTAAAAGTGAATATCCCCATTGGTGCTGGTGATAAAGAAGATAAAAAAGTAGAAGAAAAGGGTTAAGACCTTAAATAAGAAGCCCCATTCACATCAATTATTCCACCGGTAAGGTAATCAGTACCTTCGGATGCCAGAAAAGCTATAGTTTTGGCTATTTCCTCTGGTTTAGAGAATCTCGATAATGGACTTTGATTTTTATAGAAATCTGCATCTTCTCCATCTAATAAATACTGTACCATTTCGGTTTCTATAAAACCTGGAGCCACCGCATAAACAAATACATTTTTGTTTCCTAAAGCTTTGGCCATGGACTGGCTCACTGAGTTTAAACCTGCTTTTGCTGCACCATAGGCTGTAGCTGTGGGCTCACCTCTAAAAGCGCCTCTACTGGTGATGTTTATGATTTTTCCGCCTCCATTCTTAATCATATATGGCGTGGCGGCATAAGAAATATGAGCAGGTGCCAAAAGACAAATATTGATGGTCCGCTCCCAAACATCCATCCAAGATTCTAGGTCGGTTTCTTCTTGGGGATGCTCTTCATAAATACCTGCATTGTTGATTATGATATCGATGTTTCCAAATGCATTTATCACTTGTTCTACCAGTTCAACTCCAGCTTCTTTTCTCACCAAATCTGCTTGAAATAATTGATGGTTTTCACCAGATAATGAACCTATAACAGCCTCCGCCTTTTCTTTGTTTTGATTATAATGCAAAGCTACTCTAGCTCCAGCATTGGCAAATAATTGAGCGGCAGCAGCTCCGACTCCTCGGCTTGCTCCCGTAATTAAAACCATTTTGTTTTGAAAATTGAAATTCATGATATCTGTATTTATGGGCTAATGTCGCCATTATTCATCAATTAGAAATAGTAGAGATATATTTATTTTCTGCTTTGATAACTGAAGCAAATAATAACCTTTATGATTCTGGAATGGAATTTCGCCTCTTCCACCTTCTATAAAGACTTCTCCTTCTCGAATATATTGTCCTTGAAGATTATAAATCTTAAAACCCATAGCTCCTGATATTTCAGAAGAAATAAATATTTGCTTATTGGAATAGTATATTTGAAATACTTCTTCCTTTATTTCAGGAATGTCATCGAATGCCTTTATCACAAAGCTCTGCCTCTTTCCCAAATGGCAGCTATTTGCTGGCCTCACCATAATACTATCTCCTTCATTAAAATTAAAGGCAAATTGTAAATCTACAGCATCCTCCCAAAATGAGGAATCAACAAAAGAAACACCCGGTGGCAATACCCAATAAAAACGATTGGCATTTTCATAATCCATCACCTGAAAAGTATAAATGGAATCTTTGAGCAATTCGCCCTCTGGTCCATCTAACCAGCCTTCTGCTCCCAGAGAATCAAAACAAAGGGGCATATTAGAATAATTATACCAAACATAGCCTTGTAGATTTATATTCTCGGTATAAGCAGAAGTATCCATTAAATAATCTTGTGTATAATCCTCATATACATAAGGAACATTGCCAATAGAATCGAGCCAATCACCTAAATCATTGCCTTCACTTTCTTTACTTGCAAAAATGGGTAAAAATTTGATTTGAGTATTCTGATTGCCCAAAAAACTCATTCTTCTCAATTGGTGATAGAAATAGTAAAGATTCAAGCTTCCATCCTCCAAAGCGGGTTTATAAATGGCTCCCAGAATTCTATCAATGATACCCTGCTCCATTTTATCAGCCAAAACTTCTGCATGATATTCATTTATCCAACCAATATATATTTCAGTACTTACGACACTTGGCACTTCTGTTAAACTGGTATCAGCAAGTATTCCTGCTATAGAATCGATTTTCACCATTTCATCCATAGCAAACTCGAAAGCACCAATACTATCGCAGCTATAAGAATTAGGCTCTAGGTAATAATCACAATAATAGCCTTCATAAATTCCAGCATTATAAGACTTCCAAAACTCAAACTCCAAATTATAGGAATCTAGTCGTTCAATGGAATCTACAATTTCTAAACTTTGGTATTTCTGGTGTATTCTATCGAAGAACTTGGAGGATTGCCCAATGCAGCCCACCTTCATATCATAATTCTCATGCGCTCGTCTCACAAAACTTCGTAAAGCATCCACAGCATCAGGATTATTTCCCAAGGGAACTTGCGAAAGTCCATAAAGAATCATGTAATTAAAACCACAATTCTCCGCATAATCAAATAATTCTTGCTCAGCCATGGAATCACCTAATAGGATCTCAGAACTATCGGCTGAGAAGAAATTATCAATATACATGGCTTTAATCAAAGTATCTTTTTCCATTGATAGACTTGAAGATTCCATGTTGAACAAAGCTCCTTTCGCCATCATATTTTCGGTAAATAATATAGACAAAGCAATAAACAGGAGTATTTTAAGTTTTTTTAGCAATTGTTCAAATTTAAGTTTTCTTGGTATTTCAAATATAGTATAAATCAAGCTCTAAATGAATGTTTTTGCATCATGCTTATCAACAGAAGCCTTTTGAAAACTAGTATTAGGGGCCTTTAATAGTAATGAAAATTATTGCTTTATTTGCCAGATTACGAGAAGTCTTGCTCCAAGTAATCGCACTTAATCAGCTGAACAACACCGATTTTGTGGTTTAAAAAATAATATTACTTTTGCAGCCCGATTTTTTAAAACGGATTTATGATAAGAAGAAAATATTTTTATAATCAAAAAACACTCTCTTATGAAAGAGTAAAACCAAGCGCAAAGCGATTTTTTATGCAAGCAGGATTGGTTTTAGGATTGAGTGTTGTTTTGGCCATTGTTTTCACTTGGACATACTCTCTAAACTTTGATACTCCGGAGGAGGCCCAATTAAAATCACAGAATAATAAACTAGAAACTCAACTCTATGTATATGGACAGAAGTTGGATAGTATTCATGGTTATTTGAGTCAGGTAGAAAAACGAGACGAGGACTTATATAGAGTTTTATTAGGTGAAAAACCTTTGGAAGAGGAAATCAGACTTGCTGGTATTGGAGGTTCTGAAAGTTTTACTTTTAATGAAGACCAATTTATCTCACTATTAGACATGGATAAAGCTCAAGCTCGTGTGGCTGTTCAAAAGTCCTCATTAGATGAGTTGACTTATAAAGCCAATAAACTAGCTGGAGAAATAGTAAGCAGACCAAAAATCACTCCTATTCGCAAAAGCGATATTGTAAGGTTTACTAGCGGTTTTGGCTATAGAAATCATCCAATATATCACATCAGGAAATTCCACGAAGGAATTGACATCACCGCCAGAAGAGGTACCCCTGTTTATGCAGCTTCAGCTGGACGAGTAGTTATTGCAGGTAATATGAAAGATGGTTATGGGAATAAGATTGTGATTGATCATGGAAATGGATATCGCACCTTATACGGTCACCTCAACAAGATTAATGTAAAATTTGGCCAAGAAGTAAAACTAGCTACTAAAATTGGTGAGGTAGGAAATACAGGTGGCTCCATTTCTGCACACTTACATTATGAGGTTCAAAAAGACAGGAGGGTCGTCGACCCTGTTCCTTATTTATATGAGCATTTTAGCGATGAGGAATTCGATGACTTGGTGAGTTTGGGAAAATAAGCTCAAATACATAAGATTTTATAAGAGTTGGGGGTTTCTCTGGCTCTTTCTGTTTTAGAATATTACCATATCTTCAGATTTACAAGTGATACAGATCATTTGAGTAAGTTTACATTTGTCCGAATTTGTATTTAAATCTTTTAAATAATATTGGATTAATATTCTCTTAATCAAGTATTCCACAAATAGTGTATCTTTGCAGCAAATAATAACACATCCGTTTCTATGACGGACAATTTAATACCGTAAATATCCCCCTCTCGAATTTCCGGACTCATATCTAAGATTGCCCTTCATTTCACGGAAAAATAGAATACATATCATTTCGCTATTATTTATAAATTTGATGAATAACAAGCACATATAAATAGCGGAATAAAATTAACGAATAATGAAGAATAAAAACAATAACACAATAGAAAAAAACATACTAAAAGAATTTGCTAATAATCCATTTAGTGCGTTCAATTACAAGCAGATGTCTAAAAGATTAGGGATTAAAGATACGGCTGGAAAAATGCAAGTATTAAACCTAATCCTCAGCTTTTTTGAGCAGAAAATAATTGTAGAATCCAAAAGAGGGAAGTTTCAAATTTCTCCAAAATATATTACTACCCACGGGCAAAAACAGACTAAAATCACTGGAAAAGTAGATATGCAATCTACCGGAAAGGCCTATATCATAAATGATGAAGGCGGTGACGATATTTCTATTTCGGCAGGAAATACCAAAAATGCACTTCATGGCGATAAGGTGAAGGTTTTCATCTTTCCAAAACGAAAAGCTCGCAAGTTAGAAGGACAAATAGTAGAAGTATTAGAGCGAGGTAAAAATAAATTTGTAGGTTCTATAGATGTATCTAAAAACTATGCATTTGTTATACCAGACGATCCTAAAATCCATGTAGATTTCTTTATCGGAAAAGAACATTTGAATAAGGCTAAAAATGGCCAAAAAGTTATCGTTGAATTGCTCGAATGGCCTGAGCATGCTCGTAATCCATTTGCTAAAGTAACTCAAGTTCTTGGAGAGCCAGGCGATCATAAGGTGGAAATTGAAAGCATCGTTTTCGATTATAATTTCGAGAGTGAGTTCCCAGCTAATGTGGAAGCCGATGCCGCCAAAATCCCTAATGAAGTAGACAAGGCCGAGATTAAGAAACGTAAAGACCTTAGAGATACTTTTACCATCACCATTGACCCTTACGATGCTAAGGATTTTGATGATGCTATTTCTTTGAAGAAGTTGAAAGATGGACTCTGGGAAGTTGGTGTACATATTGCCGATGTGAGTCATTTTGTAAGACCAGGAAGCGCCATAGAAGAGGAGGCTTATAAACGAGCTACTTCTATTTATTTGGTGGATAGAGTTATTCCTATGCTTCCAGAGAAGCTTTCTAATCAGGTTTGTTCCTTACGTCCTCACGAGGAGAAACTGGCATTTTCTGCTATTTTCACCATGAATGAGGAAGCTGAAATTAAGTCAGAGTGGTTTGGAAAAACAGTAATAAAATCTGACCACAGATATAGCTATGAGGATGCCCAGCAAATTATAGAAGGCGGAGAAGGTCCTTTCCCAGAAGAAATTTTGAAGATGAACGAGTTATCAACTAAGTTGAGGGACAAGCGCTTTAAAAGAGGTAGCATTAGGTTCCATTCCACCGAGGTGAAGTTTAAGTTGGACGAGAAAAGCAATCCCATAGGCGTTTATGTAAAAGAGCAAAAAGAAGCTCATAAGCTTATTGAGGATTTCATGCTATTGGCCAACCAAAAAGTGGCTGAGCTTATAGGTAAAGTGGATGGTAAGCACAAGGCCAAAACCTTTGTTTATCGTGTTCACGATGAGCCAGATCCAGAAAAGCTAAATACCTTCGCCAGATTTGTGAGCAAGTTAGGCTATAATCTGAAATTGAATAACCGGGAAGACGTGGTGAATTCCTATAATCAGCTTTTTAAAGATATAGAAGGCAAAGGTGAAAAGAATATGATTGAAACCATTGCCATCAGAACCATGTCGAAGGCTTATTATTCCACCAATAATATTGGTCACTATGGCTTGTCCTTCCCCTATTACTCTCATTTTACCTCTCCTATTCGTCGTTATCCCGATTTAATGGTGCATAGATTATTGCAGCATTATTTGCAAAATGGAAACGATATGTCGGCAGTGGATTACGAAGAGAAATGTAAGCACTCCTCCGAAATGGAACGCAATGCAGCTATGGCCGAAAGAGCTAGTGTGAAATATATGCAGGCCGTTTATATGGCCGATAAGGTTGGACAAGAGTTCGACGGTGTCATTAGTGGAGTGAGTAAATGGGGTGTTTATGTGGAAATTCAAGAATCTAAAGTAGAAGGAATGGTTCGTATGAAAGATATGGAGGATGATTTCTATTTCTTAGATGAAGAAAACTATCAGGTGATTGGTCAACGACATGGTAAAGCCATAAAGCTAGGAGACCCTGTTCGTATTCAGGTAAAAGCCATTCATGTTCAGAAAAAGCAATTGGATTTCGTGATGGTGAATGACTGAATATAATTAAGAACATAAATATTAAACTATCATCCGCAGGTTTCTATGATTCCTGCGGATTTTTTTTATTCAATAATATATTCAAAATTCAGACATTTTTTTATTTTTGTGTGCCTTTATAGTGGATAAAATGAAACTCAAAAAATTCATACTCTTATTCCTCATTTGTTTGAGCATAACTGTTTCTGCCAAGGGGAAATGGAATCTTGGCGTGGGCAGTACCTTTGGATATAATCCTACTGAACTATATATTTGGGATTATTCTGTGGAAAAGACCTTTTCAAGTGGCCTATATGTGAAACTAGGATATGAGTGGACTTTGTTTAAAAACTTTGGCATTGGTGTGTTTCCAGGTTTTCAACAACATTACGATGAGGTGGGGATTAATAATATAAATGTCGAAATCTTTAGTTATAATTTTGATTTGCCTGTCGAAATCTATTATCACTTTTATAATGATTGGAGTGTTTATGCGGGAGTATCACTTCAAGACTATAGAGTTATGGAAGAGTTTGCATTAGAGAGAAGTTATAATGCCCGCTTGAATCTAAATTTGGGATTATCCTATTATTTTAATCCTCATTGGTCCATGGAGATTGGATTTTCTACCATTCTCAGCGATCAGCGAGATGCTTTTCTACTTCGCAATTATCCCAATCACCTGATTGTAGGTATGAGGTATCGTTTCAATTTAAAGAGAGGATTGAACAATGATAAATAGATTTTATGCTGCAATTTTTACCTTGATACTTCTGTTGAGTTTCTCCTGCTCAAAGTATAAGGTTAATACCGAAACCAATATTGATATTGAAAACCTAAGTATAGATAATATAGAAACTCAGTTGGATATCATTCATATTACTGCCGATTCTGCTCCATTTGCCTATATGATGGCTTATCCTCATGAGGACATCGAGATAGATGCTGTTTTTAATATGTATTCCCAAGGGGATACCATCATTAGTCATAAAAATATTGAGCTGAAAATAAAGGGAACTTCCACCGTTTTCTATGATTTGAAAAGTCTGAAAATAAAATTCATTAAGAAAGTCAATAATCAAATTATTTCCATCATTCAAGTGGATAGTCCACTTCCGGGTCATCATCTAGAAGTTTTAAAAAAGATCAGCTTAAGAAACTCAGGCAACGATTTTCACGGGACTTTTATTAAAGACATTTCCTATACTGAATTGGCTATTCAGCTCGGACTCGACTTAGAATTGAGTTATTATAAACCAGTGCAAGTGTTTATTAATCATCAATACTACGGCCTTCTCAACCTTAGAACTGAAAAAGATGACAACAGCCTAGGAAAACTTCTTGATGTGGACAATGACGATATAAATATCCTAAAAATATCACATATAGGAGATGGACAAGAAATCATTGGTTTTAGTAGTGGAGATTCCCTCATTATTCAAAATTTTATTGATGCTGTAAAAAGAAATGATACTCCCTATTTACTGGAAAACATTGATCTCAAATGTTTTGCCGATTATATCATTTTCGAAGATTATATAGGAAATAGCGATTGGCCTTATAATAATGTTCAAATCTATAATGTAGGACCACAAGGAAAATTCAGGTTTTTCCTCTATGACTTAGATTTTGCCGCTGATAAAGACAAACTGTTTGTAGCAGAATCTTCCTATAATGGTTTTTTGAAACTTCTTTATGATGCACTAATACAAGATGCTCATTTTGTAGAATTACTCCAAAAAAGACAAGCCTATATTTATGAAAAAGCTACCGTGGAATTGTTTGATCACATCCTAGATATTAATGGGCATCGCATAGAAAAAGACATCATTTATAATATTGGAAAATACCAAACACCCACCAATGAAATCATGTGGTATTATGAACTACAAAGATTGAGTGAGAAGTTTGAAACTCGAAGAAAACTTTTTAAATGGTATTATCAATTGGATTAAATTTTCCATTCACCTCATGTTTTCAGAATGATTTTTATTAAGTATTTTGATTGAAATGGCTTCTTTATTCATCATAAACTCGATAATAATTGGTCTTTATGTACTATTATCGTGTTTACGTACAAATAAGTGTTCAAATATTAGAATGATTAGTTACATTTGCCGCCACAAAAACATCAAATAATACCAAATGTGATTCATTGGGAATTAAAGAATATAAAGTGAAGAAATACATCATTATAGGAGTACTAATCGCATTTAGTTTTCAAACATCGGCAAAAGGGAAATGGGATGTCGGTTTGGGAAGTGTTATCGGGTATAATACCAAAGAATTACAGCTTTGGAAATACACAGCAAAAAGCACTTTTTCCAGAGGCATCTATTTAAAATTTGGATATAAACTATCCCTTGGAAAGAAATTTTCCGTTAGTATTACACCTGGGGTTCAACAGCACCGCGATATTATTGAACTCAATGAAACCAAAGTGAGTGGTTATAGTTATAATTTCGATATTCCAATTGATATTCATTATTGCTTTCTACCCAAATGGAGTACTCATATCGGTTTCTCAATACAAGATTATAGAGCCCTAGAAGATGTGGCTTTAAACAAAAGTTATAATGCGAGATTAAATTTAAACTGTGGTTTTATTTATCATTTTAGTGAAATCTGGGCAATGGAATTAGCATATTCTAGGATTGTAAGCGACAAAATAGATTCTTTTCTATTTAGAAACTATACCAATCATGTTTGTTTGGGTGTTTGTATGAATCTTCAAATACTAAAAAAGAAAAATCATGACTAAACCAGTAATCATTATTAGCATACTCATTATGTTTTTATGCCTATTCTCATGCACAAAATACATAGTAAATGAAGAATATAGTATAGATCCAGCAGCTTTAACCATAGAAAATATTCAAACAGCTTTGAATGTGATTCACATAACTGCGGATACTGTTTTACTTGATTCCATGATGCATCATCCTTCTTCTGATGTGGAAATAGATGCTTTTTTTTCCTATTTCTCTCAAGACCAAAGTATAATAAAAGACAAAAAGATAGAACTCAAAATAAAAGGGACATCTACTGTTTTTTATCCTCTTAAAAGTCTGAAAGTAAAGTTTAAAAAGAAAGTGAATAACATATCCTCTCCCATTTTACAAGTTGATCAATTGCTGCCAAACCATTCAATTAATGAATTAAAAAAAATAAGCCTGAGGAATTCGGGAAACGATTTATATGGCACCTTTGTCAAAGACATCTCGTTTACTGATTTGGCCATCCAACTAGGTCTCGATTTGGAGTTAAGTTATCATCAACCTGTTCAAGTATTTCTGAATGAATCCTTCTATGGCCTCCTCAATTTGCGTACTGAAAAAGATGATAATAGTTTGGGAAAGCTCCTGAATGTGGATAATGATGAGGTGAACATTTTGAAGATATCACATATTAGAGACGGACAAGAAGTTTTAGAGTTTGGCAGTGGTAACGAGCAAATCATCAATAATTTAATAGAGGCTGTTCATACCAAGGATTCAGATTTTCTGCTGAACAATATAGATTTAAATTGCTTTGCAGATTATATCATTTTTGAGGATTTTATTGGCAATAGCGATTGGCCTTATAATAATGTGGAAATCTATAATGTGGGTCCCAATGGCAAATTTAGATTCTTCCTATATGATATGGACTTTGCAGCTAGTGCAGATAGACTTTTTGTGGACGAGACTGGCTATAATGGATTTCTTAAGAAATTATTCGATACCTTAAAAACCGATGCTGATTTTGCGACAAGTTTAAAGCGAAGACAAAAAGAAATTTATCATCAAGCCAGTCCAAATCTTTTTAAATCCATTGTGGAGAAGAATGCCAATAGAATAGAGGATGAGATCAAATATAATATGGCCAAATACGATATTCCTAGAGACCATATAGCTTGGTATTATGAACTGGAAAGATTGCAAGAGCAATTTGAAATGCGTTATCGCAATTTTGGAGATCATTATAAAATACACTAGTCTTTAGACTCCTTTTTCATCGAATTGTTCCAAAGACATTTTATCATATCTATCGTCATCAAAACAATATGAATTAATTATTCTTAAAACTCTTGCACAATTCATAAACTTCTTTTAAGTTTGTACCGAAAAACTAATATAGTCAGGAAATACGAATGAGCGACAAAACAAAAGATAAGATCTTAACAGTAGCCACCAAATTATTTGGTCGTTATGGGTTTAATAAAACATCCATGGATGAAATTGCCAAAATTGCTCGTAAAGCTAAAGGCTCGCTATATTATCATTTTCATAGTAAGGAAATCTTATTTACAGAGGTGGTTAAAAGAGAGTTAACTAATCTTCAAACCATCTTGAATAAGATCAGTCAGAACAAAGAAATGCTGGCAGTTGATAAACTCAAGCAGTATATTGTGGTGAGGATGGATACCATTGCTAATGCTGTAAACTATAATGAAACAGTGCGTGCTGATTTTTTTGAGCATTACGATTTTATTGATGATTTAAGAGAAAATATTGACAATTGGGAAAAAGCTCAGCTCAGAATCATTATTGAACAAGGGATTCAAGAAGGGGTGTTTAAAAACCCTTCAGACTTTGATGTGGCTTTAGATACCATCATCATGCTGCTTAAAGGAATGGAACTCACTTATTTCTTGAAAGACAATCCAAGAAAGACGAATCCACCTTTGGAAAAAGTTGCAGAAATATTAATTAACGGGGTAACTCGTTAATTTTTTTATTCATGATTTGACTAATAAACGATTTAAGTATAATCAAACCATTTCAACTCTGAGTCTGTTCAGGATAATTAATAATTAATACACAAATACGATGAAAATATCACCATGCATATTACGATACTTCGTCTTAGGGGTCTTTTCTACAATCATTCTTTTAGGAAGTCAATCCTGCAGTAAATTATTCGAGTACAGCCCCTATGATGCCAATGTGGAAAATGATCAGCTAAATACCAATGAGATTCAGCTACAGGGTATCAGTAATCAATTCAAATCCCCTTCAGAATTTTCTTTTGGGGTAATTGCCGATGTACATTATCATTATACCAGTTTGGCCAGCATTGTGAAACAAATCAATAATGATGATGAAATCGACTTTGTGATTATCGCTGGAGATATTTCTGATCAAGCCCTATTGACGGAGTATGAGCTTTTTTATTCTGTGATGAAAGACCTAAACAAGCCCTATTAAAACCTCATAGGGAATCACGATTATAATGCCAATGGAGAGAAAATATATGCACAAATGTTTGGAGAAACCAATTATGATTTTGTTTTTCAGAACTCCCATTTCATCATGTTCGATGATGTATTTTGGGAAAGCAATAGAACACCAGATTTTGATTGGCTAGCATCCAAATTACAAGAAAAAAACCAATATGAACATCAATTTGTAATTGCTCACATTCCTCCTTTTGGTGACCAGTTTGATGAAGATTCAGAGGCGAAGTATGCAAAAATAATGGCAGACAACAATGTTTCTCTATCCATACACGGTCATACGCATTCTTACCTCTCTAGAGATTATTATAAGGATGGTATTCCCTATTTGGTGGTTCCATGGCCCAAGAATACAGAATATGCTAAAATATCTGTAAATCAAGAAACCATTATTTACAGAATAGAAAATGCTAATTGAGAAGGTCTCAAATATGAGTTAAATATTGAGCAAATTTAGTAGTTGATAAAGCAAATGATAGTTCTTAAGTAGCTCCATAAATTTAGCTTTTACAGCATAGAAAGTGGGCCTTTCGACTCCGATCAAGGACCACTGAATACAGCAATGTAAAACATGAAAAAAATCATATTCATCCTTATGAGTTTTCTTCTTTTGACCACTGATTTATGGTCACAGAATAAAGCAGAAAGCCAAGAGCATCACTGGATAATTCCTGACTATGCTAAGGTCCAATTTGCAGGGAATATAGGCTATTTTTCAGGAGGTTTTGCTTATCAATTATTCAAGAAAAAACTACAGACGGAGTTTATTTATGGATATGTGCCTAAAAAATTTGCCCATACAGAAATACATACCTTAAACTTAAAAAACACTTTTCCACTCTTACGAAAACAATATTTAGGTTTGGAGTTTACTCCCTACTTGGGTTTTACCTTTAGTTACGAAACCGGAAGAAATTCATTTGTGGAACTCCCCTGCCAATACCCAAGTGGATATTATTCTCCCAATGCCTTTCATCTTTGCTTTCTAGCTGGAGTTTCTGCCAAGAAAAACCTCAATCCTAAGTATTTCATTAAAGGAATAGAATGCTATGCTGAAGTGGTTTCGGTGGATTCCTTTTTTTGGTATAAGCTCAATTCTCGACAGATTAAGCTATACCAAGTGGTGAGTTTGGCTTTGGGTGTAAATTTTTATTTCTAGTTTGGTTTTGGCCATTATTGCATAAATTGTAATGTCTAATCCCAATTTATTTACAGGAGTGTTTTGTAATGAAGGTTTAAAGATTCTCGAAAACAAACTATCTTTACACCAATAAACAAATCACAAACTCCATGTCAGAAAACATCCTCATCAAATATCACAAAACTCCATATGGAGAACTTATGCTAGGTTCCTACGAAGACCGATTATGTCTTTGTGATTGGAGATTCCGAAAAATGAGACCGCAGATTGACAAGAGGATTCTTACTCAGTTAAAAACCGACTATGAAGAAGGTAATAGCGAAGTTATTGAGAAAGCCATCATTCAGTTAGAGGAGTATTTTAGTGGAACAAGAACCCAATTCGACCTTCCTATTTTGCTAGTAGGCTCCGATTTTCAGAAGACAGTTTGGGAAGCGCTATTAGCCATCCCTTTCGGGGAAACCAACACCTATTTAGGATTATCCAAAGACTTAAACAACGAAAAAGCAATCAGAGCAGTAGCTACTGCCAACGGTGCCAATGCCATATCAATCATTGTTCCTTGCCATAGAATCATAGGCAGTGATGGGAAACTGGTAGGTTATGCCGGCGGCCTCTCAGCCAAAAAGAAACTCCTAAAACTAGAAGGCAGTTGGAACCCCTCTCAGTTGTCTTTGTTTTAGTTTCTTACAATGGTATAATGATTTAATGCTACAATAGTCTGGCTATTCTATCATTTCCTCATTCAATCATTTCCACCTTCTTATCTTCTCTCATTCCACCCTTACTTCACTTTACAATTCCTTACTAATCTTTACAAATCCTTAATTCTCTTTACGATTCTCCATAAAATGATATAATGATTGAATGATAAAATGGAACAAAAGCGAGCAACTATGCTTTACAACTCTTTACTATCCTTTGCAATTATCCTAAAACGAAAAGGTCTAATGTGAATGACAGGGAATAACAAATTCTCACAGATAAACAGAGATATTTTCAGCGCTACTCAACAATGAACCTTAATCATTGAACATCAAACATTGAATCTCCTCCACCTACCACTTGTAATTCAGTATTTTACTGACAATATTTTTATCTAGAAAATAGCAAGTATATTGTCCTAAATATTACATTTGCCGCAGACACAAACGTTAAAGTATTCACAATTTAAATGTAAGGGTTATGTTCAACAAAATGATAGCTGGAATGTTGCCTTATATGCCAAAGAAACTGGTATGGCTTTTTTCTAAGGAATATATTGCAGGTGAAACCATTGAGGAAGCCATTAAGTCGGCAAAAAAACTCAATGATGAAGGCATTCTAACAACTATTGATGTATTAGGTGAGTTCATTGAGAATCTTAATGAAGCTGAAGCTAATAAAAAAGAGTATTTAGAGGTAATTAAAGCTGCTGAGGCTGCTAAAATCCAAGGAAATTACTCCTTAAAACCTACTTCTTTCGGTTTATTGATTGATGCAGAAGTAGCTTACAAACATATCAGAGAGATTGTAGCTTATGCCGCCTCCTTCAATAACTTTGTGAGAGTAGATATGGAAGACAGTCCTTGTACTGATCTAGAAATTGATCTTTTCCGTAAATTAAAAGCAGAATTTCCTAAGAATACAGGATTGGTTTTACAAGCTTATATGAAACGTACTTTAGACGATATTAAAGGATTAGAAGATATTCATTCTAAAGACAATCCTATCAACTATCGAATTTGCAAAGGAATTTATGTAGAGCCTGCTGAAATAGCCTTTAAAGGTTATGATTTGGTGAACGATCATTATCTCAAGGATTTAGATTATATGATGCAAAAAGGAATGTATCCTGCCATTGCAACTCACGATAAGCCTTTGGTAGATGGAGCTTATAAATTAATTGAAAAATATAATTACAAACCAGACCAATACGAATTCCAGATGCTTTATGGTGTAACCCCAGCATTGCGTAAAAGCATTATGGATAAAGGCCACCGCATGAGAGTTTATGTACCATTTGGTAAAGAATGGTTTGGATATTCTACACGTAGATTAAAAGAAAATCCTAAAATGGCCATGCTGATCATTAAGGCTATTTTCTTTAAAGGATAAAAAGAAGATAAACACACAAAATATTTTCAACCCACTAGTTTTCTAGTGGGTTTTTTTATTAGAAATACTTTTTGAATTTAAGGTTGCATCTGTAAAACGTTTTTTATACATTTGGTGTTATATATTGTAAAACCATATCTCATGAAAAAAACTTTACTCCTTTTTGCCCTTATTTTTGGAATCATTTCCCTTTCTTCAGCTCAAATATCTAAAGAATCCTATCGGAAATATATGAAGAAACCGGTGGAGCCTAGTCAGAGTAAGGTGGATTATCCTAAGAGGGATATTAAGTTTCCAAATAATAATAACTCAAAAAACGATATTAGCCGGATTCATATAGGAAAATCACCTAATGCATTTTCTATATTAAATTCTGAGCAAAGGCCATTATCATTTGATTGGTTAAATAATACTAATGATCTTGCCCTCTTGATGGTATTTGAAGGCGATCCAGAATCATATTCTGAAATAAATCAAAAAGGAACTATAGTTTCAGCATATTCATTTGAAGGTGTAAGTTGGGATGAATCATTTTTAACACAGACTTCCAATTTTATTACCAATCCATCAGCCGTTTTCATCAATCCAAACGAAAGTGATGATCTTGAAGAATTCTATTCTCTTGTTGTTGGGCAAGATTCAATAAATGAACTATGGTCAAATACTGCATTTGTGTCCTCTCAAATTAATAATAATAATTACCAAGAAAACATATACAATTGGGAGGGTGATAACGATTGGGCTCGTTCCTCCATGACCTTTAAAGACGGTGAAGCCTATATATTTGGTCAAGATTTTGAGAGTATTGGAGCATATGGAAAAAACCAAATTCTTAAACATTATAGGGGAACTACCAATAACCCTGAAAATGGCTATGATTGGGAAATAAATACAGTTCAGCCTGATTGGCTTATTGATCCTGATGAAGGCTTTGCATATGCGCTATACACTACTTGGTCAGCATGGTCAAATGATGGGAGTATTGGTTATATGTGGATGATTGGAGTTACCAATGAGTCCTATGAATACGGAGTTTACCAACCACAAGTTTTTTATACTACAAATAAAGGTGAATCATGGAATGAAATAGAATTGAATTTGGAAGATCATTATGCATTAACTGAATATTTACAACCTTGGATTGATGAAAACGGAAACCCTGGCACTGTAAGGCCATCTTTTATTAACGGTGATAGGGATTTTCCAGGAATTGTCAACTATCAAGGTAAACTGCATATTGTTGCTAATGTTTATGGTTCAACAAAAGGAGATGTATTGAACCCAACTGATGGTAATTGGGTAGAAGATGATGCCTTAGGTGGTCATTTATTTGAATTTACAATCACTCCAAACGGACTACAAGATATTTTCTTTATTTCAAAGATAAAAACAAGAGTTTCAACCAACATGTTTGGCAATCTAGGATTCGATCATCGTTTACAAATGGGAAAAGAAAGAGGAGAATGCTTTTATGTAGTTACTTGGAACGACGATGTAATATCAGGAGCAGATAGTTTAATTAGCCCAGATATTTTTGGAGCAAGCCTATGCTTGGGTGGTGGTGAAATTTATATCAAAAACTTCACTGAAAACACATTATATGAAGGGTTCTATTTTTATCCGTATTTGGCGGAAAATATTTATATAGATGGGTGGAATTATATGTTAGCACTCCCAATGACAACAAGTGTAGGCCCATCAGAATGGGCATATAATAACCCATCACTCCCTATTAAACATAATTATATAGATGGTTTACGATTACCCTTTGACTATCTCTGTTGCGCTGATAAGATAACAGAAAATGAAATGCAATCACCTCATGTTCGCATCTCCCAAAACACCCCAAACCCCTTCTCTGGAGAAACAAAAATAGAAATCACCTCTAGTTTCCAAGAACCCAAAGAAGTGAATATAGAAATTACGGATTTGCTTGGCCATACAGTTTACCAAAGCTTCGAAGGAAAAATAGAGGAGGCTAAAGTGATTAACATTCAGGCTCAATATTTAAAATCTGGTGTGTATTTCTATACCATATGTGTGGATGAGGAATGCCAGACTAAGAAAATGATTGTAGAATAGTATGAGCTGGTAAGAATTTGAAAAAAATAGTTACCACGAATACACGAATTGAAACAAACAAATTTTTTTCTGAATAAACACTAATAAGCTCTGCGGCTTTGCGTGAGCCAATTAAAATCTTCATCCGCATATATAAACTTTCGCGACTTGGCGACTTTTCGTGATATATTTACATTCCCATTATCATAAATCATACTAAAGCTATTTCACAAAAAACACAAAGGAGACTCAAAGTTCCGCTAAGAGATACATTTTTATTATTCGCGGATTTGAGGCTTTTCGTTAAATATTAACATCCTCCAATAAATAAAAACAGCCCAAAACCAAGCAAAAACACATACCTTTCACTTCCTTAAAAAAAACTATTTTTGCAGCCGAATATTAAAAACACCGAATACATGCTTAAAACATCTCATGCTGTGGAGATTATGTCTCCTGTGGGTTCTTATGAATCTTTAATGGCTGCCATACAAGGTGGAGCCAACTCTGTATATTTTGGGATTGGTAAATTAAATATGCGCAGCAAGTCCTCAAAAAACTTCGGAATAGAGGATTTAGTAAAAATAGTAGGAATTTGTAAAGAGCATAATATCAGATCTTATATCACCCTAAATACTGTGGTATATGATGCGGAATTAGAGGAAATGAAAAAAGTGATAGATGCAGCAAAAGAGCATGGAATTACTGCTATTATTGCTTCTGATCAATCCGTTATTCACTATGCTTTTTCCAAAGGTATGGAAATCCACATGTCTACCCAGGCCAATATTACCAATATAGAGGCGGTGAAGTTTTATAGCTTATTTGCTGACGTGATGGTAACAGCTCGCGAGCTAAACTTGAAGCAGGTAAAAGCCATCACCGATGCCATAGAAAAAGAACAAATAAAAGGCCCCTCAGGGGAATTGGTACAGATTGAGATATTTGCCCATGGTGCGCTTTGTATGGCCGTTTCTGGCAAGTGTTATATCAGCCTCGATACCATGAATAGCTCCGCCAATAGAGGCGCTTGCTTACAACCTTGTCGTCGTCCTTACGATGTAAAAGATAAAGATGGTGGATTAGAACTGGAAGTGGATAATGAGTATATCATGTCACCAAAAGATTTGAAAACAGTAGACTTTATCGATAGAATCCTCAAAGCAGGTGTTCGAGTTCTGAAAATTGAAGGCAGAGGCCGCTCTCCCGAATACGTAAAGACAGTAACAAAAGTTTATCGTGAAGCAGCTGATGCATGGTTGACTGGAGCGTATACCCAAGAAAAAATAGTCAAATGGAACGAAGAACTTGGGGAAGTTTATAATAGAGGATTCTGGGATGGTTATTATCTAGGTAGAAAAACAGGAGAGTGGACAGAGCGCTATGGTAATCAAGCGACCAAGAAGAAACTTTTTTTAGGAAATATCACCAATTACTTTACAAAAATAGGCGTTGCAGAAGTGAAGATTCAGACCAATGAGCTATTGGCTGGTGATGAAATCAATATCATTGGTCCAACCACTGGTGTTTATGAGGATGTGGTAAATGAAATGCGAGTTGATTTAAAGATAGTATCACAAGCTAATAAAGGAGAAGCGGTTTCTTTTAAAACCAAGGAATTGGTAAGAAGAGGAGATAAAGTTTATAAGATTGTAGAAAACACAGAAGAAGATGATTAAACGTCTTTTTGATATCATAGCTTCTGTTTTGGCCTTGTTTTTTCTTTGGCCTGTCCTATTACTGATTGCGCTTTCCATAATTATAGAAACCAGAGGAGGTGTGATTTTTAAACAACAAAGAGTTGGAAGAGGTGAACAAGTATTCTGGATTTACAAGTTCCGAACCATGCGTCCTGATAGCGAATCGAAAGGATTGCTGACTGTGGGAGGTCGAGACACTCGAATAACTAAAGTGGGCTATTATTTACGAAAATATAAGCTGGACGAGATGACTCAACTATTAAACATCCTCAAAGGAGACATGAGTTGGGTAGGACCCAGACCTGAAGTTCTCAAATATGTAAATATGTATAACGAGGAGCAAAAAAAGGTATTATCGGTAAAACCAGGTTTAACAGATTATGCAAGTTTAGCTTATATTAACGAAAATGAGATTCTTCAAAAAAGCCCTCATCCTGAGCAGACCTATATCCAAGAAATCATGCCTGCCAAATTGCAAATGAACCTGCGATATATCAAAGAAAAAAGCCTTCTCACCGATTTAAAAATCATGTGGAAGACTTTCCTTAAAATTTTATCTTAGAGAAGATTCCTAGGGCATAGTAAAGCTTCCTGTTGGAACAGTTTGTCCTTCTAAATACCCTAAATTAGGCAACACCTTTCTTTGTGCATAATCGTCAAAATAAGAATTGCTATAATAAGAATCCCCATAAGCTTGAACATAATAACTTACACCACTTTCTAATCCAATATCTTCCAGCATTTCCTTAGTTAGCGTTATGGATTGACTACTCGCATTTAAAGTATACTTGGGAGAGTTATGACTAAATGTTTCGTTGCTAATAAGAGCAATGGTATGAAATAATAAGCGAAATACTCTTTTACCATTATAGGATCCTCCAGCAACGGCTAGTTGGAATTCTACTTCATCATCTGCAACATTGGTAAAAAGGGCTGTACAATATGCCGAGGATTTCTTTGACAAACGAGGAACCTCGTCTATCTCTCCTGCAGCGCCTGTATATTGATGATCAAAACTATATATTTTATAGGAGCCGAATCCTTCTTTTTCATAACTTATAGTGTAATTTAGGAAATAAGGAACATTTGGCACTAAAAAACTGCCGTCTTTTTGCGTTTCTCCAATATAATATTGACCATTTCCTTCTGCTTTCACAAACATTCTTTCACTACTGGTGGTGTTACCAAATTCATCATACAAACTCACTTGACCATTAATATTTGCTAATGTCAATATAGAATCACTATTAGTTTTTGTATCGTCTTTTTCACAAGAAACCAACACAATAGCCATAAAAGAAAATAGATAAATAAGCTTTTTCATAGTTTAGAAATACTGATGAATTGATACAATATGATACCCCATGCCAAAATCACTCATGGTGTTTGGCCATTAATAAAAATAAAACTCTAAGAAATGCTTTTTACGATTGCGCTAAAATCTCTTGCGCTTTTTTTAATATGGTATCATCAGCTATATCAACTATTCCACCATCAGGTCCTTGCTCAATGCTTAAACCCATAGTTTCGCCTTTTTCATAATTGGCTCCACCAAAATAATTGCGTACCGTTTCTGTTGTCACTTTTAATTCGTCTGCTATTTGATGCATACTTCCATCAGGTAAACTATCTTTTATCTTACGTAATTCGTTGAATGTTATCTTCATAATCTTAATTTAATGTTTGGAGCTAAAATAGCAAAAAAACAAAGGCTCTTGGCAAGCTTTAACAAAAATTAAGTCACCAGAAGAGCCTTTTTTATATCAAAAAACTGAGGATGTCTCGTATTGAATTATTTATCTAATTTTATGGCATCATTCACTGCTACAAAAATCATATCTACAATTTCTTCTACCGAACTTCCTAATTGCAATATATGAACAGGTTTTTTTAAACCATTCAAAATGGGGCCTATCACTTTTATATCTCCCATGGATTGTAGCATTTTATAAGCGATATTTCCTGAGCTTAGATTTGGGAATATCATGGTATTTACGGGTTTTCCAGCTAATTTGCTAAAAGGAAATCTTTCGCTTAATAATTCATTATTGATGGCGAAATTGGCTTGTATTTCACCATCTACAATTAAATCAGGGTGATTCTTGTGAAGATATTCTGCTACCTTCTTCATCTTACCTGGTCCAAAACCATCATTAGAACCAAAGTTTGAATAAGACAACAAGGCAATATGTGGTTCAATATTGAAATCTTTTACCATTTTGGCAGTTTGTAAGGTGATTTCAATTAATTGTTCTGTACTTGGGTTTTTGTTTACTGTGGTATCGGCCAAAAACACAGGACCATCCTTTGTCAACAAAATATAGAGACCCATTACCAAAGATTTGTCTTCTTTTCTGCCTATAATTTGCATGGCAGGTCGAATGGTTTCAGGATAAGTTCTTTCTAATCCCGATATCATACCATCAACCAGTCCAGCTCTTACCATTGAAGGTGCAAAATAATTTCTGCTTCGCATCATCTGACGTGCTTTCTTAAGGTCTATCCCTTGCCTTTGTTTTCTTTGATAGAAATCGTTTGCAAATTCTTCGCTTAAGCTTTGTACAATTGGATCTCTTGGATCAACTATTTCAACGCCTTCTAACTCTAAATTATTTTCCTCTATAATCTCCTCAATTATTCTCTTTTCCCCCAAAAGTACAGGAATGGCGATATTTTCATTCTTCACAATCTCTGCAGCCTTAAGCATTTTATAATTATCTGCATCGGAAAGTAAAATACGTTTTGGATTCTTCTTGGCATTTGCCTTCAGCTTTCTTAATAACGGATCTCCAATACCAAGCCGTTTCCTTAAATTCTCCACATAGGCTCGCCAGTTTCTAATGGTCCTTTGGGCTACTCCACTATCCATGGCGGCCTTAGCAACGGCAGGGGCAATAGTTTCTAATAATCTAGGATCGGTAGGTTTTGGCACTAGATAATCCTTACCAAAGGTTAGGTTCCCGTCAGAAAAGGCTACATTTACTTCTTCAGGAACAGGTTCTTTAGCCAAGTCAGCAATAGCCTTTACTGCAGCCACTTTCATCTCTTCATTAATATCTGTAGCTCTAACATCTAAAGCGCCTCTAAAAATATAGGGGAATCCCAAAACATTATTGATTTGGTTGGGATAATCACTTCTTCCTGTAGCCATAATTAAATCGGGACGAGTGGCTATAGCTAAGTTGTAATCAATTTCTGGATTGGGGTTGGCCAAAGCAAAAACAATAGGATTATCATTCATGCTCAATAGCATTTCTGGTGTAATCACATCTGCAACAGAAAGGCCTAAAATCATATCAGCACCTTTACAGGCATCTGCTAAAGTATGTAAATCTAAATCTGTAGCAAACTCTTTTTTCTCCAAGCTTAGCTTTTCTCTATCTGCTCGTATCACTCCTTTGCTGTCACACATGACTACATTTTCAGCTTTTATCCCAAGCCTCTTGTAAAGTCTGCAACAGCTCACAGCTGCAGCGCCAGCGCCATTTACAACTATCCTAACATCCTCTATTTTTTTATCGATGATTTCAAGGGCATTCAATAATCCAGCAGAAGAAATCATGGCTGTACCATGCTGATCATCATGCATTACAGGAATATCTAACTCCGCTTTTAATCTTGTTTCAATTTCGAAACATTCAGGAGCTTTGATGTCTTCTAGGTTAATTCCTCCAAAAGTTGGAGCTATCATCTTTACGGTTTCGATAAATTTGTCCACATCTTTGGTGTCCACTTCAATATCAAAAACATCTAAGTCGGCATAAATTTTAAAGAGGAGGCCTTTGCCTTCCATCACTGGTTTGCTGGCCAAGGGTCCTATATCTCCAAGTCCTAAAACCGCAGTTCCATTTGAAATCACCGCAACTAAATTACTTTTAGCAGTGTAGGTGTATACTGTTTCTGGGTTTTTTTCAATTTCTAAACATGGCTCTGCAACTCCTGGCGAATAAGCCAATGATAAGTCGCGTTGAGTGGCATGTGGTTTTGTGGGTTTAACTTCAATTTTCCCGGCTCTGCCTTGAGAATGGTAGCGGAGGGCATCTTTTTTAAATAAATTATCCATGAGGAAAGTTTTTGATATTCTGAAAATTTGCAATGGCGATTTTCAAATTCGTCTAACAAATTGAATTCTGTTATTTGCTGCAAAAATACACATTTTTATTGGAGGGCTGTCAAATGACTCATGGGTGATTTTACGAATATGAAAATATTATCACCTTTTTGTTATACATGATAGAATCATAGTTAAATTAGCCCATCTAACAAAAAAACATCATTTTTTGAAAAACTCAGACAACCAATTCGTAAAACACTTCGTTAATTAATTTGAGAGATGGAGTGGAACCAAGAGAACATGATATTAGCCTGCAAGAAGCAAGATAAGCAAGCTCAGATGGCTGTGTTCAGTAAATACCATGAAAAGTTTTTAGGTATTTGCATGAGGTACTTGTATAATAAAGAGATTGCCGAAGAAGTGGTGATGGATGCGTTTATGCTCATTTTTCAAAAAATAGATACATATAATAAGAATTCCTTTGAGGGATGGATGAAGACCATTGTTATTCACAAGGCTATTGATTATTATAGAAGTCATAAAAACGACCCCAAGCTTTCTGAATATGAAACCAGCGAATGGAAGACTACTGGAAAAAATCCGCAAAATCATTTAGAGGCTCAAGATTTAATTAAAATGTTAGACTTTTTACCGCAAGGTTATAGGATGGTATTCAATATGTATGCTATTGAGGGATTTAAGCATCATGAAATTGCCAAAAAAATGGGTATTAGTGTGAGTACATCTAAAACCCAATATCATAAAGCTAGATTGCGCTTACAGGAGATATTGAAGAAGGGAGGATATCATGGATAAGGAATTTAATGTGGACAAGTTATTTAAGGAAGGATTAGAAGATTATTCTGCTAAGCCTGCCGAGGGTATGGAGGCAAAAATGGCCGCTATGATTGGCCTTTCTGCAGCAGCAACCGGAACAGGTGCCGCAGCAGGATTGAGCTCAACGTCTGGAGCAAGCGGGGCAGCCGGAGCTAGTGCTAGCTCAGGAGCATCTGCGGTTTCTGGAGCTGCTAGTAGTGCTGGAGCAAGTAGTGTAGCGGGCTCAGTAGCCACCACTACCACTGGAGCTGCTGTAAGTTCTACTGTGGCTGGAACTACAGCAACAGCGGTGAAAAGCACTGGAATTATTGCAAAAAGCCTGAGCGCTATTAAAGTCACCGCTTTAAAATCAGGACTAATTAAAGCAGGATTAGCAAAAGCTACTGTAGTTTTAAAATCAGTAGGAATCATAAAAACCATTGGTGCTGTAGCTATAGTAACTACAACTACTGCTGTGGTAGTAGAAGAGGTGAAAGAGAGTAAAGCTGAAACTTCTCCACAAGAAACCACTCAGTTTACCAGTTTAAACACTCATGATGATCAATTGAATACTAGAAAACACGATACTAGTGAATGGACCTATTTAATGTCTCCTCAAGAAATAGAAAAAATACAATTAGAAGCATATAGAAAAGAATTATGTGCCAGTACTTCTGGATTATCGTGTCACGTTTTACTTCCTGAAGAAATGGAAGAACATTCATCAGAGGGAGAAGAAACAATAGCTTCAAATATTGAACTTGATGAGGAAATGATGACTGAAGCAGCTAATTCTGAGAATTCCAATCTAATTCACAAAAACACCAAAACTAAAACTTCGAAGGCATCAATATTTAATAAAGATAAGAATGTAGAGGATGTTATTGAAGAAGAAAACATACTTCAGAAAGCAAATAGCCTTTCCATGCAAAGTTTATTCGTGGAATCAGATGATGTGTTTTTTGAGAAGGATAGTTTGATATTAATAAGCTCTGTTCCTCAACCTAAAACCATGAGTTCGCTTGAAAAGGGCTTCTATCTGCCCAACTACTTGATACAAGCGGAATTTTCTGTGATGCCCATGATGTTTTCTAATCTCATAAAACCAGAAGCATTAAGTAATGATCCGGTCACCCTTCAAAGTTCTAGTGAATCTCAGAATATATCCTATCAATTTGGAGCTGGCTTGAGAATTCAAAAGAAAAGACATCCTCTATTTCTCCAATTGGGATTAAATTATCAAAGGCTGACAGAAGATATTGAATATTATTTTAAGAGGGAATATGATGATTTGGAACAAAGTTATTGGCAGGTGGATACCAGCTTTAGTTATGTGATCAACCCACCTACTATTGACACCAATATTGAAAGAATAGATTCGGCATATATGGCTCACTGGATTAGGACAGAGGAGACCAAGAAGGCAAGCAATACTTATCAGTTTCTAGAAATCCCAATCCGCTTTGGCTATCAGTATCATAAGTATTCGAGTAAATGGAGTTTTGAAGCCTCTGCTGGAATGAGCTTTGCATTTCATTTAAAGAGTCAAGGATATGTTTACGATAATTATGGGCATATTCTAAATATAGACGAAGTGAAAGCAAGTCCACAAGTTTATTATTATGGATTATTCAATATGGGTATTAATTATCAATTGAATTCCACAGTGTTATTTATAGAGCCATCCTTGCGTTATCAATTCAACCAAAAAGAAATTGAAAACACATCATATCGTAGTAAATATTTAATATATGGGATGAAGTTTGGAGTAAGAATCAAACTTTTTAAAAATGCTGGGCAACCATAAAGAATATTAAAACGTTATTCTATGTATAACCCCTAAAATATTTTGATATGAAAAAATTTATACTTTTTAGTTTTTTAATGGCTATATCCTTTAGCTTATTGTCACAGACACAGGTGCCTGTTGACGATACAGTATATGTTAACTTCGGAGACATTATAACTATAAATCCTTTACTCAATGATTATGATACAGAAGGAGGTGATTTGATTATAAGTGATGCTGGTGTTCCAGAATATTTTGAATTATTGAGTTTTAATGATTCGCTGGTGAGTTTTAAAGTATCTGATTATAATCTTTCGAGCAACGTAAAAGTTATTTACCAGTTGGAATCAGATTACCCAATCCCACCTAGTGGGAAGATCTGGGTCATGTTTAAAGACTATTCAAATGCTCTTGAAATTAATCAGGTAAGTGCAGCTGTTTATCCCATGAATATTCAATTTTGGGATGCATATACAGGATTTGGAGATGTGCCAGTATATAATTATCCTAAAGATGCAACAACAACAACCATGTTTAATATGGGCCTTTGGATAGGTGGAAAGAATACTGAAGATGATTTGCACTTTGCTGGGGAAAGATATCGACAAATGGGAGCTGACTTTTGGCCTGGTCCATTATCACAAGGTAATGAGCTAACATGTGATTCAGTAGTTGCAGGAGAATGGTTAAGAACCTGGAAAGTAACAAGGGATGAAGTAAATATTCACATGACTGAATTTGCAGATCCTGATTATGAAATGCCAGAAGCCATATTAAATTGGCCAGCACATGGAGATCCTGCTAAAAACCAAGCTGAGTTTATAGCTCCATTCGTGGATGTAGATCAGGATTTAGAATACCATCCTGAATTAGGGGATTATCCATTTATTAAAGGAGATGAAAGTATATTCTTTGTTTATAATGATCAATTGGAACACACAGAATCTGAAGGATTGCCAATGGGTTTAGAAATTCATTGTATGGCTTGGGGATTAGATCATGATGGAGACAGTCCTTATGAAAGCACGATTTTTTACAGTTATAAAATATTCAATAGAAGCGATGAAACCTATTATGACACCTATTTAGGCTTGTTTGCTGATATAGATTTGGGCTATGCTGGAGACGATTATGTGGGTTGTAATGTAGAACAAGGGTATTATTTTGCTTATAATGGTACAGAAATTGATGGAAATGGGGAACCAGGAAGTTTTGGTGAAAACCCTCCTTCACAAGCTATATGTATGCTTGGTGGTCCATTTATGGATGAAGATAACTTAGATAATCCATTAGGTTTGTGTGATGAAGGCATTAATGGAGCAGGATTTGGAGATGGTGAAATAGATAATGAACGCTATGGGATGGGTAGTTTCTTTTATTTTAATAACGGTGGGCTTCAATATCAATACGATCCTAGTACTGCCGATGAGTATTATAATTTATTACAAGGAAACTGGATAGATGGTTCACAAATGTGTTATGGTGGTAATGGGCATTCATCCGCCGGTGGTGATAGTTTATTTCTAACTAAGTTTATGTTTCCTGGAGATAGCGACCCATGTCATTGGGGAACAGGTGGTCTTGATCCTAATGTAAGCCAATCGTGGACTGAAGATAATGCAGGAAACAATCCAGGTGATAGAAGAGGAATGTCCTCGATGGGACCATTCACTTTCGAAGCAGGTAGTGTAGAATATTTAGATATTGCTTTAGTAACAGCACCAGGTGATCAGGTAAAAAGTAGTACAGAATTATTGCAAGATTTTATCAGCGAAATAAAAACGGATTATTTAGTGAACCCAGAAAGTTTTGGTAATCAGCATGTGGGAATAGAGGATGGTATAGAAATAGAATCACTCTTAGAAGTTTATCCTAATCCTATCAATGGAAATAGAATCCATTTTAAAATTCCTCAATCAAATACTGTTTCTTATAAAATCTATAATACAGCAGGTCAGTTGGTTCAAGAGGCTGATTTAGAAGCACAAGAAAATCAGAGTATTGAAGTAGGAAGCTTAAAGGCTGGATGGTATATTTTAGAAGTACAAGCAGATCATAAGATATTTAGATCGAAATTAATTAAATAGAAGCATTAATACAATTTGAATAGTATCGGATGTTTTCTCCTCAGTCAACATCCACTCTCATCCATTATAATTACAATTAATTTTTGTGCCCTCATCATTTTATGGTGGGGGTTTTTTGTTCATTTCTTTGCGTGCCCAGCCTTCAGAATAGTTCTGCTCAGACGGAATTGTATTTTGTCTTTAGTTTATGCTTTGAGAACAGAGTATGGGTCGGCAGGAAAAGTAGTTTCCTTATAAGATTCTCTAGCCGACCTAAAACATTCGGTTTGTTCATTACCGCGGGCTTTACCCGCGTTTATTCACATGTCAGGCCTTCAGCCTTCTGTTCTTCAAAGCTGTTAGCCATTATCCTAAATCTAAAGGAAAGAAAACCCTGCTCCTGAATTTAATGACCTCAGCTGGTGAGCCAAAAAACAAGCTAGAGTTATGGTTCAGAAAGAAGAAAACCACACAGCATTTATTGTCGTTTATTCCGTTAGAATAGAAATTATTTTTATATCTTGCAGGCAACCCCAAAGCACCAAATCTCGACTGAACACATATGGAGTGGAACCTAGCTGATATCATTAAATCCTGCAAAAAGCAAAATGCTCAGGCACAGCTAGCCTTGTTCCGCCATTATAAAAAGCAACTTCTGGGTTTATGTTTGCGATATGTGAACAGCCGAGAAGTGGCAGAGGAGGTCTTAATGGATGCTTTTGTTATCATTTTCAAAACTATAAAATCGCAAAAAGGTGCTTCATTCGAATCGTGGATGAAGTCGATTGTGGTACATAAGGCTATTGATTATTTTAGAAAGCATAAAAACGACCCCGCCTTTGAAGAAATAGAATATGTGCTGGATAAAAAAGTGCAAGAACATCAATCGGAGCAATTGGAGCTGGACGAATTGGTGAAGCTTTTACAATGTTTGCCAGCAGGTTATAGAATGGTATTTAACCTTTATACTATTGAAGGATTTCAACATAAGGAAATAGCCGAAAAGCTAGGTATATCGGTCAATACTTCCAAATCACAACTACATAAAGCCAAAGTGAAGCTCCAAGAAATATTGCAGAAAGGAGGTTATCATGTCTAAACAAGTAGATATAGATCAACTCTTTAATCGCGATTTTGATAATTTCCAAAAGGATACCTCCTCCAATTTCGACTTGGCCATGGAGAGCAAAATTAAAAGAATGCAGTGGTTTAAATACTGGAAGTGGATTCTAGGTTTGACCATCATCTCTGCAAGCTTGTTAACTACTATTATTTTAATCAATAAGGAGGTGGATGCAGTTCAAACTCAATATCACTCTACAGAACTCGTCGAACTAAATGAAACAAAAACGACTACTGAAATAGAATCGATTAAAGAAGGAGAATTGGAGGAGTCAATTCCAAAAAGCAGCACTCAGTCTGGAGTTTTAGAGGATAGTTTTATTCATGAACCTCCTCAGAGAAACAATAAAGAATCTATTATTCTAAGCATGAAAAGCAAATCTATTGAGGATGATTTAAGTCCAGTAAAAGAGCTTAATATTGAAAATTCGAGGAGCCTAGTATTTGAAAAAATCCCTTTTCATTCAGAAGTTATTTATCTAGATTTTCAGGTGGAAAGAGAAGTATTAGCGGAAAAGAGTGTTTCAGCCTTGCCGTCTATTCCAATAAAGATTGAGCAAGTAAAAAAAGAGAAGAAGCATAAAGAAAAGCAAAAAAAGAAGAAGGAAGAGAATATTAAGACCAGTAGTTCTTCAATGAGCTTAGAAGCTAAGAAAGACAAAAAGAAACGAAATAAGAAGGAAAAGAAAGAGAATATCAGCATGGCCGCTTCTGTTGAAGTAAAAGATACTTATCATAAAACTAAATCACAAAAACAAAAAACAAGTAATCAGAAAGCACAGAATGAGCCCAGTTCTGCATTAGTTTTGAAATCATCAAAACCACCCAAGGAGAAAAAACCATTGAACTTTTCTGGGAGTATTGAATTGGGATTTACACCTGTTTTCTTTAAAAATATGGCAGCTCCTTTAGAACCAGAAAACGATACCGTCACCTTTTTTCTCAATAATAAAAAAACAAAGCTTTCCTATGATTTTGGTATAGAGTTTCTATTTAAGCCTGTGGATAGTGATTGGAGTTTTAAAACTGGATTGCATTACCAGCAATTAAACGAGGATATCGATTATTATTTCCTTCGAGAATATGTGGATGAGGAATTAAGTCATTGGCAATACGATTCCATTTTCGAGTATCATATCGATCCACCCATTCATGATACCATTTTAGTGGGTATAGATTCTTCTTATTATGAGCATTCCATAAGTGAAGTACATCAACAAAAGTATAGCAATCAGTATACCTATTTGAATATTCCCTTATTAATTGGCTATCAAATAGATTTACCCAGCCAACATTTTAAGGTGCATGTTTTGGCGGGTATCAATATGGCCATATTATTGCAAAACGAGGGCTATTATTATAATACTGATGGTTATATTCTCGCTTATCCTCAAAAGCAGAAAGCATTGATTAACTGGGGCTTAAATGCTCAAATGAGTTTCAATTATCACTGGAAGAATTTATCGGTTTATGCCAAGCCCTCCTTACAATTTCAGTTGAAAGAAAAGGACTTACCCAGTTATTTCGAGAAGCGACAATATGTGATTTATGGCTTGGAATTAGGAATAGCTTTCAAATTATTTTAATACTCAGGCACCCTATCATAGAATATATACGACTAAACATATATAAGCACCAAATTCTATTTATTATGAAAAAGCACTTGTTTCTATTTGGATTATTATTTTGCACAATTGCTCTGTTTTCCCAAGTAATTCTTGTTAATGATACAACATCAGCAAAACATGGAGAACTCGCATCTATTAATCCTTTATTAAATGATATTAACCAAAGTGGTTCAAATCTCGTTATTGATACAATTATTAGTGAAGACTTAAATATGGTCACCTATAATGATTCAATTGTTTTGTATAAAATGCCCGATTATTCATTAGTTACTTATAGTATTAAGTATAAAATTGTTGGTGTTGATGGGTTTGCTTCAATAACTATTTTTCCCAAGTTCACTTTTGATACATTAGATTGCAACCAGATAGAGGCTCCAATATATCCCTGTAATTTACAATTTTTCGATGACTATTACCATTATCAACTTAGTCCAAACTATTTTGGAAGCCAGTATTATTATCCAAATGAATCTACTTCGAAAACAATGTTTTCGTATGGATTGTGGATGGGAGGGCTAAGCCGAAATACAGGGGAATTACATTTAGCAGCAGAAAAATATAGACAAATTGGCACCGATTTTTGGCCAGGTCCATTAACAGATAATGGCTTGGCTATAACTGATTCTTTAAATGCAGGAATATGGTGTAGAACTTGGAAAGTCACCAAGCAAGAAATAGAATATCACCTTAAAAATTATAATCAACCAAATTATATCATACCTGAAGCCATTGCCTCTTGGCCAGCTCACGGAGATCTCAATATTGGCCAAGCAGAATATCTTGCTCCCTTTGTGGATGTTGATTTAAATTCACAATACAATCCTAGCCAAGGTGACTATCCTTTAATAAAAGGTGATGAATCGGTGTTTTTTATTTTTAATGATCGTTTGGCTCATACAGAAACTGAAGGTAGTAATATAGGAATGGAAATACATTGTCTGGCGTGGGCTTATGAAGAGCAAGCAGATAATGAAGAATTAAATTCCACTATATTTTATAGTTATAAGCTCTTTAATAGGAGTATGATTACCTATGATGATTTCTATATTGGAGTATTTTCAGATATAGACTTGGGATTTGCCAATGATGATTATATAGGTTCTAATGTGCAACAAGGATATTATTATGCTTATAATGGCCGTGACATTGATGGTAATGGCGAGCCAGAAAGCTATGGTGAGAACCCACCCTCACAGGCGACTTGTATTCTCGCTGGTCCATTTATGGATAAGGATAATATGGATAATCCAAGTGGAGATTGTAATGAAAGTATCAATGGTTCAGGCTTTGGAGATGATATTATAGATAATGAAAGGTTGGGAATGAGTTATTTCTTAGCTTATAATACAGATGGCCTGTTGACAGACCCCACAATTGCTCCAAGATACTATAATAATTTAAAAGGGCTACTTACATATGGTTCGCAATTTTATTATGGAGGTAATGGTAGTCCTACTGGTGGTGACAGTTCGATCCCAGCAAGATTTATGTACCCTGGAGGTAGTGATACTTGCAACTGGGGAACGGATGGAATGGACGTTTATCCAGGATTATGGACGGAGGAAGCCTCTGGCAATCAGCCAGGCGATCGCAGAGGGATGGCAAGCATTGGTCCTTTCACCTTCGAAGCAGGAGCAGTACAATATCTAGATATAGCTCTAGTAACCGCTCCTGGCGATCAAGAAAGAAACAGCAAAGACCTTTTGGAAGAATATGTGGCCAGTATTAGAGCCGAGTATTTAAAAAATCCTGAAGAATTCGGCAACCAATATGTGGGATTAGAGGAGGCCATAGAACAAGAATCAATACTAGAAATATATCCCAATCCAGTGAATGGAGACTTTATCCATTTCGATTTACCCCAATCCAATTCAGCCATTTATAAAATCTATAATACCACTGGGCAAATCATGATTACTGGGCAATTACCGCAACAAAAACATCAAAACTTGTTTGTGGGTGATTTGGAGTCGGGCTGGTATATATTAGAGGTACAAGTAGGAAAGAGTACATACAGAAGTAAATTGATTAAATAAGCATTAATAATGGATATTTTCCCCTCAGTCAATATCCGATCTCTATTATAATTACAATTAATTTTAGCTCCCTCATCAAATTTATTTGGTGGGGGTTTGTTTATATGGTATTTAAGTTTTGATAATAATGATATTTTTTTTAATATTTGTAGTGCATTTAAAACCCTTATTATGAAAGCCAAAATCCTGATATTACCATTCCTATTTGTCTTTACCATAGCATATTCACAAAAGCTACACCTTCCCCCTACCGATACGATTAGCTGTAACGAAATACTGGCACCGATATTCCCTCGCGGAGCTCAGTTTTATGGGAATGACATGCCAACTTATCTTTATCCAAAAACTAGCACAAAGTCTCCCCTATATACTTTTGGTTTGTGGATAGGAGGAATGTTTAATGATGAACTACACTTAGCAGCTGATAAATATTATCAAAATGGGCGTGATTTCTGGAGTGGACCTTATACAGATGCAGGGTCTAATAGCCTTAATTCTGCCATCTCAACTCTATGGTATAAATCATGGAAGGTAACTAAGGTTCAAATAAATAACCATGTTCAAAACTATTCCTTACCAGGATACCAGATGCCTGAGTGTATTTCATCTTGGCCTGCACATGGGAATTTAGAATATAATCAAGCACAGGATTTAGCTCCTTTTGTTGATGTTGATTCAGATGGGGTTTATCACCCAGAAAGTGGAGATTATCCACTCATAAAAGGTGATGCTAGTGTCTTCTACATTATTAATGATAATAGAGAGCATACTGAGTCGGAAGGGAAAATCATGGGTGTCGAAATACATTGTATGGCATGGGCAATGAACCAAAGTGCGAGCAGTGTCTATAACACGACGATCTTTTTTAGCTATAAGATAATCAATAGAAGTGAGAATACATATCAAGATACCTATCTGGGAGTGTTTGCCGATTTTGATATTGGTAAATCAGATGATGATTATATCGGATGTCATGTTGAAAATGGTAATTTTTACGGATATAATGCAGATGATTTTGATGGTCCAGAAGGCTATCCATATGGATATAGAGACACCATTCCATCTCAAGCTTGTTGTATTTTAAGTGGACCCAATTTAGATGCTGATCATATTGATAATCCATCAGGGGAATGCAATGAAAGTATTAATGGCTCTGGATTTGATGATGGTATAATAGATAATGAACGCTTCGGAATGAATAGGTTTGTAGCATTTAGTAGTGTTTGGAATGATGCAATGACAGATCCAAGAAATGATACAGAATTCTATAATTATATGAAAGGATTTTGGAAAGATGGGAGCCCAATATTATATGGTGGAAATGGCCATTCTAGTAGTGGGGCGACAGGTCCTGAAACAAGGTTTGTATTTATGGAAGATAGTGACTCATGTCATTGGAGTATTGAAGGTGAAGAACCTCATAACGAAATTCTTTGGAGTGAGTATTCCGCAGGGAATCAGCCTCAAGATATAAGAGGACTGGCTTCAATGGGACCTTTTACCTTTGAAGCTGGGAGTACTCATTATTTGGATCTGGCTTTGGTCACAGCACCTAGTGACTTAAGAAAAAACAGCAAAGATTTATTACAAGACTATGCTCACGAAGTCCGAGTAGATTACCTTAAAAACCCGCTTCATTTTGGTGATTATAATGTAGGTCTAGAGGAGGATCTTTATAAAGAAACACTCTTAGAAATTTACCCCAATCCCATAAATGGAGATTTTGTCTATTTCGATTTACCAGAATCCAATTCAGCCAGTTATAAAATCTACAATGCCGCAGGGCAATTAGTTTTAAGTGGACAATTGCCAAGTCAAAAGCTACAAGATTTGTTTGTCGGTGATTTGGAGTCGGGCTGGTATATATTAGAAGTTCAATCAGGAAACAAAATATTTAGAAGTAAATTAATTAAATAATACTCCAATATTGGATATTTTCTCCTCAGTTAGTATCTGATCTCATTACAATTAATTTTAGCTCCCTCATCAAATTTATTTGGTGGGGTTTTTTTTGCTTACTCAGATTTCAAAATCGATCTGCTTAGACGGAATTGTATTCCGTCCTTTATGTTTAGCCTATGCTTTGAGATTAGAGTATAGGTCGGCAGGAAAAGTAGTTTCCTAATATGATACTCTGGCCGACCTAAAACCTTCGGTTTATTCATCACCACGGGCTTTGCCCGCGGCTAGTCATAATTGAAGTGCTGACGCATCGATACAGCATCGTGCCGAGCCCTCAGCCTTCTTTAAAATTCCTTAAGCAAACCAGGGCCTCAATCCTTTCACTTTGTTCAAGGCTTTGATCCCTTTGAACTGCAGAAAAATACTTCCCTGCTCCGGATTTTAATGACCTCAGCTGGTGAGCCAAAAAACAAGCTAGAGTTTTCGTTAAGAAATGCTTTCTGCTTGAAATTTTTAATTCGCATTAAAAATTGAGGTTTAAGCATTTTAGAAAATCTAGTGTAGCTTTTTTGAGTGAAGCAGGTGGAGTCTTGACTTTTTTTGCTTCGTTTTTTGTGTCAAGACAAAAAATGACGACTTCATGTTCATTTCTTTGCGTGCACATACTTCGGTACCGCTCAGCATGAAAGAAACAGAACCAAAGAAAGGGCACATTTTTCAATGTGTTATAATTCTCCCTGCATTGATGGTTGCGAATAGTATCGTTCGAGCCCTCAGCCTTTTATAAAATCCCTTAAGCTAACCAGGGCCTCAATCCTTTCACTTTGTTCAAGGCTTTGATCCCTTTGATCTGCAGAAAAACACTTCCCTGCTCCGGATTTTAATGACCTCAGCTGGTGAGCCAAAAAACAAGCTAGCGTTTTCGGTAAGAAATGCTTTCTGCTTGATATTTTTAATGCGAATTAAAAATTGAGGTTTAAGCATTTTAGAAAATCTAGCGTAGCTTTTTTGAGTGAAGCAGGTGGAGTCTTGACTTTTTTTGCTTCGTTTTTTGTGTTAAGACAAAAAATGATGAACCAAAATCACAAGGAATTCAAAAAAAAGTATTCTTGGGGCAACTATTACCAATAAAATTACGACTCCATAGATATGGAGTGGAACCAGTCTGACATCATTAAAGCATGTCGGAAACAAAATAAAACAGCACAAAAGGCTTTATTTCAGCGCTATAGTAAGCAATTCTATGGCCTGTGTCTCCGCTATGTCAATAATCGAGAGGTGGCTGAAGAAGTATTAATGGACGCTTTTATGGATATATTTAAGAATATAAAAAAGTATAAAACCAAGTCTTTTGAGGCCTGGATGAAGTCTATTGTGGTCCATAAATCTATCGATTATTATAGAAAACACAAAAATGACCCTATGTTTTCTGATGTGGATACTGTTTATGCTGGTGGTCTTTCGAACCCGCAAACCAATGATGTGGAAATGGATGAATTACTGAAAATGCTCTATACTTTGCCTGCTGGATATCGAATGGTTTTTAACCTTTTCGCTATTGAAGGTTACCAGCACAAAGAAATAGCTAAACAGCTAGGTATCTCTGAAAGCACATCGAAGACACAATTTTTAAAGGCTAAACAAAAATTACAAATCATAATGGAGAAAGGAGGATATCATGGATAAGAAGCAAGATGTTGAAATGCTATTTAATGAAAAGTTCAGCCAATTTTCTCCTGAACTATCTCCTGATGCCCTCACTACTTTGGATGCTAAGCTCAAAACGGCCATGTATTTCCGTTGGGCAAAATATATTTTGATGGCCGGAATCATCGCTGTTTCTTCTTGGTTGGTTTATGAGGCCTTGCAAAATGAGGAACTATCCAATGAGGGAACTCATCTAGAACTCCCACTCTCAAATACTCAAAACACCATTACTAAAAGTGTTACAAAGGAAGAGAATGCTGAACCTACAGCTGAATCTCAAATGATAGACTCCCCTAAAATATCTGATGAAGAAATGATAACTCTACAAGAAGAGCAGTCAAATCCCTTACAGAAAAATGAAGAGAATATTTCCGAAACTATTATAGTGGATTCTGAACAAAAAGAAATTATTTCATCTAGTGAAAATCATAAAGAGCCTCAAGCTATTTTGCTAGATGAGGAACTTGATATTGAAGAAAAAACCTCATCTGAAATTCTGATAGCACCGGAGTTGACAAATGAATCAGAAGAAAAAACCAAAGAGAATACCAAGCCTGAAACTCCAATTTTTGAAGAAAATGAAAGCATTTCTTTAGAGGAGGCCATTCAAGAAACATTAGCAGAAGAATTAGGAATAGCTGTGAGCATTGAAATTGGAGAAGAAAGTGCTTTAACAAGTGAGGAGAGTAATACAAGTATAGATGGAAACAATAAAGAAATAGATTCAAAAGATAAAAAGAAAACAAAGCCCAAGAAGAAAGCTAAGAAGACAAAGTTTGCCAAAACTACAGATAGGAGTGCTCAAGGTACAAAAACAAAGAAACTAAATGCCTTTCTTGATATTCATGTAGGTGGATTTATGTTTGATAATACCGCATCTTCTCCTGCTTTATATAGTGATAGTTTAACATCAACAGCTTATACTCAAACGCCTCAGTTGTCCTACGAATTTGGAATGGGATTTCAGTTAAAATTAAAAGATAAACCTTGGTTATTATATACCGGAATCGATTATCAAGTTTTTAAAGAGAAAATAGACTATAAATGGTCACAGAGCTTCGAAGATATCGAACTGAGTTATTGGAATTACGATTCTACTTTTAGCATAGAGCAAGTAATTGATACCTTTTATATCATAGTCGATACCAATCACTTTGTAATAGATACCATTTTCAGGCAAGATACGCTTCTTTCTCATGTAGATTCAACCTATAACAAAGTGATGTCCACTGACGAAAATAGCAAGAAGTATACCAATACTTATACTTATTTAAACATTCCTTTGATGATAGGTTATGAGTTTAAAACCCATAATAAAAAATGGAGTTTCCAGGTATTAGGAGGAGCGGCTATTGCACTTAATCTGAGCAATGAGGGTTATTATTATAGCAAAGATGGAGGTATTCAGGAATATAGCGGAAAGGTGAATCCATCGCTTACCTGGCGATTAATGGCCGCAGCAAATATCAACTATCAATGGAAGAAGTGGCAGTTCTATATTCAACCCGAATATCAATATCAACTGAACGAAAGCCAAGTCCTCAATCAAGATATGAGAAGGAAATACCAATTATACAAAGTAAAAGCGGGTATTCGATTTAAATTGTTTTAAAATAGTTGTTTTAGGAAGCTCAGACTTTGTGGATTGATTAAGCCTCATAAAAAATAATTATAGAGGGTTTTTAATTATTTGCTTAGCTTAATGGGGTCTAACAAACTGTAGAACTAATTATTTTTGAGCATGCTTTTTTCGCTCCCCTTGGGGTTGGGGAAAATGAAAAAAGACTAAAAATCATTATGTTAGGTGTTTACCTTCTAGTTTTGAATAAGCACTTATCTAAACACCTCAATTAAATTAAATAGAAAATATTTTTAGAGACAGGCAACTATTGTGAGCAAATCCACGATTACCCCTTTGAAAAGGCAAAATGCCTAAAAGAGTGGCTTCACAATTTTAATTTAAAATAATTAATCATGAAACGTATTTATTTATTCTTTGTCCTAGTTTTTTTAGGAACGCAAATCATGGCATTAGATTTAGTGGTCAACGGAACGGTAGTTGATGAAAATGGAGATGCCATCTCTGGCCATATGGTCAATATTTATAGCAGCGACTCAATTGCTGGATTTTTCTATTCTAATTCTGTATTTACCAATAGCGATGGTTATTATATTGATGAAATTACTTTAGACGATGAAAATACTCAAGGAGAAATCATCCTCTCCACAGAAACTTGTAATGACTATTTAGTGGTTTCACAGTTTTTCAATCCTGGCAATATGGAAATCTATTATGATTTTGAAGTTTGTACAGATACTTCTGGTGGAGGTGGAGGAAATGATACCACCAACTATAGTTGTGAAAACTTCTTCTATTACATAGGTGAAGGTCTAGAATATCAATTTGCAGGTGAGATATTTAGCGAAGGTGATGCCATATTCTCATGGAACTTCGGTGATGGAACAACAGCTGAAGGAATGGAAGTGAACCATACTTTTGCAGAAGATGGAACTTATTCAGTAAGCCTAGAAACTGTTCTTAACGATACTTGTGAATATATTTCTACACAAACTATTTATGTGATGCAAGACACCACAGGTGGAGGAAACGATTCTACCAATTGTCAGAATGCATTTGAATTTGAAGTAGATGATATGACGGTTACCGTTTGGGGTTACGGACTCGATAATACTGAAATCATAGACTTTGCATGGAGTTTTGGTGATGGTACAAGTGCTGAAGGTCAAGAAGTCACTCATGAGTATGCCAATGGTGGTGATTATATGATTATATTGACTACTACTAATGTTGAAGGCTGTGTAGCAACATCTAGCCATTGGGTGAATATTGTAGGTGGTAGCTCTGGAGAATTCCTATGGGGGCAAGTATTTGCAGAAAACATGCCTCTTGACTCAGGAATAGCTAGCCTATATGGTATTATGAACGATACTGTTTCTGGTCAAGACTTTGTATTAATAGCTCAGTGTGTAATAGATTCTATTGGGGCTTACTATTTTGCTGATATACCTCAAGGTAGCTATTTAATTTTAGCAGAAGCTGACCAATCTTCATTACATTTTAATACTACTTATCCGACCTATTATGGCGATGCTATCTATTGGTTAGATGCAACTATTATTACTCTTGGTGAACTAGAGAACCCATATGATATTATTCTTCAGACTACTTCTGGTGCCAACTCTGGCGACGGTGTCATCAATGGAGATATTATAGGGGATGGTTTTAAAAGTCAGTTGTCAGCTGATGATATTAGTTTATTCTTATTATCTGAAACTGGAAATCCATTAGAGATTACATCTAGTATTGACGCAGGATTCGATTTCTCTAATATCGCTTTCGGCACCTATATGGTATATGCTGAAGTAATAGGTTTAACAACTCAGCCAGCTATTATTACCTTAAGCGCTGACAATCCTACTTCTCATGTGGAAATCAATATTACCGAAAATGGAGTCACCACAGGATTAGAAGATATCGCATCAAGATATATCGCTCGTATTGGTGATATTTATCCTAATCCAGTAGGCAATATAGCTTATCTCGAAGTAGAAGCTCAAGAAGCTACTCAAGTTGAGGTTTTAATTATCAATCAACTAGGACAAGTGATGTATGAAGCCCAAGAGCAATTAAGTATGGGAACACAAAGATTAGAAATCAATACCAATCAATTAAAATCTGGTTTATATTTCCTACAGCTAAGAAACGATGGAAAGAATATGATAAGCCAGAAGTTTATTAAATAATAAATACTCAAACTCTTTTATAATCCACTCTATCATTAGAGATAATGATGCACCCTTGCCAATTTTGGTGGGGGTGTTTTTTTGTTTTCAGTAGATATTTTGAAATTAATGTATTGGCAAGAAAAGTATTTTCTCTTAAAAACATTCTGGCCAACTATGCCAAGGGAATATATCTCAATCAAATGAAGGTATTTTAGCCACAAAAAAACTTATTGTTCAATAAAACCAATCTGCCAATTTCTGCTTCAAAAATCATCAAGAAAAACTCAAAAAAAACCCGGGCAAAGACATTATTTTCCTTTGTGCCTCTTTATGAAATCCTCTGAGTCAATTTGTGGTACAGCTATTCAATAACTTGTCCCGCAAAACAAGAAAGTTTCACAACTTGTCTCGAGAAACGGGAAAGGGGATTCAATTATATTGAAACGATTTATAGTACTCAATATGGTTTTTAATTGGTATAGTTGTACATTTACTTTTCCAAAAAAACACACAAACAAATCGCATGAAAAAAGTACTCTATTTCCTATCACTAATCTTATTATTATCCTGTGGAACATCAGTAAATAAAGAAGAACAACAAAAAGATTTACCTCGCATTGCCATAGCTGGAATTGCCATTGAATCGAGCACCTTTTCTCCGGCTCAAACCCACAAAGAAGCTTTTCATGCTCGTCGTGGCGAGGAGGTATATACCTATTATAATTTCCTTTCGCCAGATTCCATCAACAGAAAAAGAGCAACCTATTTCCCTAGCCTTAGAGGTCATGCCATCCCTGGTGGAATTGTTACCCGTGAAGCTTACGAATCATTACTCAAAGAAACGCTAGAAAGACTCAAAGAAAACCTTCCCTACGATGGTTTATTCCTCGATATTCATGGTGCCATGAGCGTGGTAGGTTTAGAAGATCCAGAGGGTGACTTTATCATCAAAATAAGAGAAGTAATAGGTTATGAAACCATCATTTCTACTTCAATGGATTTGCATGGAAATGTTTCGCCACGATTGGCCGAGAATAGTGATTTAATCACTTGTTATCGTTTGGCTCCCCATGAAGATGCCACAGAATCAAGAAAACGAGCTTTGACTAATCTTTTAGATAGATTAGAAAGTGGAAAAGGAAAACCAGCCTTTAAAGCTTGGATTCCTATTCCCATCTTACTTCCAGGAGAAAAAACCAGCACCAGAATTGAACCCGGAAAAAGTCTTTATGCGCAGGTAGCTCCAGTGGCTGATAAAGAAGGGATTTTAGATGCTGCCATTTGGGTCGGTTATGCTTGGGCCGATGAAAAACGCAATCATGCAGTGGTGATGGTTACGGGTGATGAAAAACAAAAAGTAATAGAAAACGCAGAAGCATTGGCACAAAGCTTTTGGGAGGTGAGAAATGATTTTGTATTTGTAGCACCAGTTGCCCCATTAGAGGAATGTTTAAATATGGCTATTGCCAGCAATAATCACCCATTCATCATTAGCGATATGGGCGATAATCCTACTGCTGGTGGTGCAGGGGATGTAACTTGGACATTAAATGAAATACTAAGCCATCCTGAATTTAAAACGGAGGAAGGTTCAAAATTAATATATGCTTCTATTCCTGGTCCCGACCTTGTTAAAAAAGCTTTAGAAGCTGGAGTAGGTGGACAAGTAAAAGGAGAAGTGGGAGCCGCTATTGATGATCGATTTTCACCACCAATTCAGTTAGAAGGAAAAGTAATGGCCATAAAGCATGGCGATAAATATGCTGAAACCGAAGTAGTGGTACAAGTAGGTTCTGTTTCAGTCATTGTTACCAAAATACGTAAGCCCTATCATCATGAAAGCGATTTCACCAATCTAGGTTTAAATCCTAGAGGTGCAGATATTGTCGTAGTGAAAATTGGATACCTAGTACCAGAACTTTATGATATGCGTGCCGATTGGATTATGGCCCAAACCCCAGGCGGTGTGGATCAAGACCTAGAAAGATTGGGGTATAAACACATAAAACGCCCTATGTTTCCATTGGATGCAGATATGGCAGATCCAGACCTCAGCGCGCGTTTAATCCCAATCTCTGGATCAAAAAAATAATGCTATGGAAATCAAAACTCATCTTACTCCCTCTACTAAAATTGCTGAGCTAATTTCCGATAAGAAGCTAGTGAACTCAGTTGAAGAGGGTTTTCAAATTATGATAGACCTTTATTATCAGGATTATGATAAAATCATCATGCAAGAGTATCATTTTAATGCAAAATTCTTCGATTTGAAAACTAGAATATTCGGAGACCTCCTCCAAAAATTCTCCAATTACAAAGTAAAACTGGCTATTATTGGCAAGTTCTCAAAATACGAAAGCAAGAGTTTTCAAGACTTTATAAAAGAGAGTAATCAACAAAAAAGAGTATTTTTCCTTTCAAATTTAGAGGAAGCTATTCATCAATTAAATTCTTAAAATTATAAATTATGGCAACAGATAAAGACTTTGTAAATTACGTGGCAGACCAGATGGAGCAGGCTGGAGAGATCAGAACGAGAGCCATGTTTGGGGAGTATGGAATATACTGTAATGATAAATTCTTCGCTCTGATTTGTGATAATAAGCTATTCATTAAACCCACAAAAGCTGGAAGAGCTTTTCTTGGTGAGGTCAATGAAGCACCTCCCTATGAAGGCGCAAAACCAAGCTTCTTAATTACGGAGGAATTGGAAGACAGAGATAAACTCGCCGAATTGGTGAAGGTTACTATTACAGAATTGCCAGCGCCTAAGCCCAAGAAAGAGAAATAGAATTTCTTGAAGTGTCTAAAGTATATCAAAGTACTTAGGGTTAATAGTCTGAGTTATCTATATAGTATCCCCTTCGCTAGAAGGCTTTAAGGGATGAGAGTCTCGTAAAGCATCACAACACTGGTTTTGGAAGTTCTCTTGTTCCTCTTGAAAGAAGATTTTTATATGGTCACCGGGGTTTGGGAATTCGCACTAGCTTGTCTAGAAACCTACTAACCTGAGTTCGGTTTTTAACTATCTGAAATTCAGTTGTTAATGGTGATATTTTTGACCATAAAATTAGGAGATTTCATGAGTATTTATTATCTTTGTGACTGATAATCAAACAATTAACAATAAAACCCATGAATATCTCCAGCAACAAAATTACCGAAATATTTTATTTAGCAGATGATTTTTGCTTTGAATTTTTCAAAACTATGGATTCTCACACCTTAGGAAATAAACCAAAAAGGAAGCCCATTTTATCAACTAGTGAGGTGATAACCATTATGGTTCTGTTTCATTTTGGCCAATTTAGAAACATGAAACATTTTTATCTTTTTTATGTCAAAAAACATATGCAATCTTACTTT